>JACQFA010000070.1 GCA_016200255.1 Nitrospirota bacterium
CGGCGCCGGCAAGACCACGACGATCCAGATGCTTCTGGGGATCACGACGCCGACCGGCGGCGAGATCCGGATCCTGGGTTTGGATTTGAACCGCCGCCGCGAAGAGATCCTGGGCCAGGTCAATTTTTCCTCGAGCTATGTTTCCCTTCCGCAATCCCTGACGGTCTGGGAAAATCTCCGTGTGTTCGCCCAGCTCTATCACGTCAAAAATTACCGGGAGAAGATCGCCCATCTCCTGTCCGTATTCGAAATCACGCCGCTTCGCGACACCGTCTGTCGTAAGCTGTCCACCGGCCAGTCCACCCGCGTCTCGCTCGCCAAGGCGCTTTTGAATGATCCGAAGATCCTTTTTCTGGATGAACCGACCGCCAGTCTCGATCCGGATATCGCCGACAAGACCCGTTCCATGCTGAAGGCGATCCGCGCACAGTCGGGGCTGACGATACTCTACACCTCGCACAATATGCGGGAGATGGAGGAGATGTCGGACCGGATCATTTTCTTGAACAAGGGTGAGATTATCTCGACCGGAACGCCGGCTGAGATCATGAAACGGTACCAGGGAGAGGACCTGGAAGAGGTCTTCTTGAAAGTCGCGCGAGGAAAGGCCTGATCATGAAACTGCACCGTATCCTGGCATTGGTCAACCGACATCTCATGCTCTACAAGCGCAGTCCGCAGCGGATGATGGAGATCATCTACTGGCCGCTGCTGGATCTGCTGGTCTGGGGTTTCATCACGATGTATCTCGCCCGATACAAGGAGGGCCTCCCGGCCTTCGTCGCCTTTTTTCTCGGCGCGCTCATTCTCTGGGATATCCTTTTCCGGGCGCAACAGGGAATCTGCATTTCCTTTCTGGAGGAGATCTGGTCGCGGAATCTTTTGAACCTCTTTGTCAGCCCGCTCCGAATCGGCGAGTTTCTGGCCTCCACGATGCTGGTCAGCCTGATTAAAGTGCTCGGCGCCGCGATCATGACAATCGGCCTGGCCTATCTATTGTATTCCTTCAATCTGTTTATCATCGGCCTGTCGCTCGTCCCGTTTGTGATCAACCTGGTCATCACGGGCTGGGCGGTCGGCATTTTCACGACGGCCATCATTCTTCGCTTCGGTCAGGAGGCCGAGGTACTGGCCTGGGGACTGGCCTTTCTGTTCCAGCCCGTTTCGGCTGTCTTCTATCCAATTTCGGTCCTTCCGCCCTGGCTTCAGACGATCGCCCGAGGTATTCCGGCGGCTCATGTGTTTGAAGGAATGCGCGCCGTGATCGAGACGAAGAACTTTCCGATGAACGAACTGCTCTGGGCCGCCGGTCTCAATGTTCTCTACCTTGCGGGCGCCATACTGTTCTTCAACGGGATGTTCCGAATCGTCAAGATAAAGGGCCTGCTGGTTCGGGTCGGGGAATAAAGATTAAAATATTCGGTTGACTAAGCTTTGATCCCCGTCTTATAATCCGTCCATACACGCGAGGGGTGCCCGGAAGGGCTGAGATTCCGCGATCGGCGGAGACCCTTTGAACCTGATCTGGATAATGCCAGCGAAGGGAAGCGAAACGGTTTGATTCTTAGGAAACCGCACCTTTTCTGGTGCGGTTTTTTGTTTTGTGGATGGGGCGACCTGCCGCCGGCAGGCAGGCGCGAGCCCCTACAAATAGAAAGGACGCGCTGCCATGAAGCCAAGTTCGAAGAAAAGCAACGGGAATGCCGTCAAGACGGTTCAGGGAGACGGAAACGGTTCGGATGAAATCCGGTTGACGACACGGTCGTTTCCGGCATCGCGAAAAATTTATCTCGAGGGTTCGCAGCCCGGTGTTCGCGTCGCGATGCGCGAGATCCGGCTGACGCCGACGAGCGCCGTGAAGGACGGATCGGTCAAGGAAAATCCGCCCGCCGTTGTTTATGATCCGTCCGGTCCCTACACCGATCCGGATATTACGATTGATATCCGGGCCGGCCTTCAACCGCTTCGGCGGAGCTGGATTCTGGAACGGGTGGATGTGGAGGAACTGGCCGACGTCTCGTCCGAATATGGCCGTCGCCGCGCCTCCGATCCTAAACTGGACTCACTCCGTTTTCAGCATATCCGAAAACCGTTTCGTGCGAAGCCCGGAATGAATGTCAGCCAGATGCATTACGCGCGCAAAGGAATGATCACACCGGAAATGGAATATATCGCGATACGGGAAAGCCAGACGCGCGAGATGATGCGGGATGACTACCGCAGCCACGGAAGGGGAATGGCGCAACACCCGGGCCAGTCCTGGGGCGCGAGCATCCCTTCGGTCATCACGCCGGAGTTTGTGCGTTCCGAGGTGGCACGGGGTCGGGCAATCATCCCGTTGAACATCAATCATCCGGAGACTGAACCGATGATCATCGGCCGGAATTTCCTGGTGAAGATCAATTCAAACATCGGAAACTCGGCCGTGGCCTCCTCCATCGAAGAAGAGGTCGAGAAGATGATTTGGTCCACTCGCTGGGGCGCCGATACCGTGATGGATCTTTCGACCGGAAAGAATATTCATGAAACACGCGAATGGATCATCCGCAATTCTCCCGTGCCGATCGGGACGGTGCCGATCTACCAGGCGCTCGAAAAGGTGGACGGCAAGGCGGAGGAGCTGACCTGGGAGCTTTATCGCGATACGTTGATCGAACAGGCCGAGCAGGGCGTGGACTATTTCACGATCCATGCCGGGGTGCTGCTTCGCTACGTCCCGATGACGGCCAAGCGGTTGACCGGCATCGTTTCGCGCGGGGGGTCGATCATGGCGAAGTGGTGTCTCGCCCACCATCGGGAAAATTTCCTCTACACGAATTTCGAAGAGATCTGCGAAATCATGAAGGCCTACGACGTCTCGTTCAGCCTCGGCGACGGCCTCCGGCCGGGCGCCATCGCGGATGCCAATGACGAAGCCCAGTTCGGGGAGCTCGAGACGCTCGGGGAATTGACGAAGATCGCATGGAAGCAGGAGGTCCAGACCATGATCGAGGGCCCCGGCCATGTTCCGATGCATCTGATCCAGATCAACATGGAAAAGCAGCTGAAGGAATGTGCCGAAGCGCCGTTCTATACCCTCGGACCGCTCACGACCGATATTGCGCCGGGTTATGACCATATCACCTCCGGGATCGGCGCGGCGATGATCGGATGGTTCGGCTGCGCGATGCTTTGCTACGTCACGCCGAAGGAACATCTTGGCCTCCCGACGAAAGAAGACGTGAAGGAGGGCGTGATTACCTATAAGATCGCGGCGCACGCGGCCGATCTTGCGAAGGGTCATCCTGGCGCGCAGGCCCGCGATAACGCGTTATCGAAGGCACGGTTCGAATTCCGCTTGGAGGACCAGTTCAATCTCTCGCTCGATCCCGAAACGGCCAAATCATACCACGATGCGACGCTGCCGGCCGATGGCGCGAAAGTGGCCCATTTCTGCTCGATGTGCGGGCCGCATTTCTGCTCGATGAAGATCACGGAGGATGTCCGCGAATACGCCAAGGAGAAAGCACTGGATGAAGCGGCCGCGCTTGAGATCGGGATGCAGGAAAAGGCCGAGGAATTCAAGAAGGCCGGTCTGAAGATTTATTAATGACGAAATCGCTTTGGAGATCCCCATGAATAAACAACGCATCACCCCGCTGCGCGAGGCCGATATCACACGAAGCATCGCGCAGGAATTCTACAAACAGTTCGACCAGCTCATCGAGTCGGACGTGATCATCATCGGCGCCGGTCCCTCCGGTCTGGTTTGCGGACGGGAGCTTGCACAGGCCGGATTTAAAGTTCTGATCATCGAGCAGAACACCCATCTCGGCGGCGGTTTCTGGTCCGGCGGGTATCTCATGACCAAGGCCGCAATTGCATCGCCGGCCCATGAGATGCTCGTGAAGCTCGGCGTCCATTGCACCGAGGTCAAGCCCGGCATGCATATCGTCGAGGCGGGGCATGCCTGCGCGAAATTGATCGGCGCGGCGTACGACGCCGGCGTCAAGGTCTTGAATCTCACGAAGGTCGTGGATCTGATCGTCCGCAAGGAAAACAGGGTGGAGGGAGTTGTCGTGAACTGGGCGCCGGTCGAAAATATGGGCCATGATCTCGTCCACGTGGATCCGATCGCGCTGGAATCCAAGATCGTCGTGGACGCGACGGGCCATGACGCCGTGGCGTTGCAGTATCTCAACAAGCGCGGGCTCTACAAAACCGTTCCCGGAAACGGGGCGATGTGGGTCGAAAAGTCAGAGCAGCTCGTTCTGGACAACACCGGCGAGGTTTATCCCGGCGTCTATGTCGTCGGGCTTTCGGTCGCCGCGGTCTACGGAACTCCGCGCATGGGCCCAGCCTTCGGCGCGATGCTGATGTCTGGCCAGATCGGGGCGGAACTCATCAAGAAGAAATTGGGCAAATCGTAATTTCCCTCAATGAGCAAAGAAATGATTCAGCCAGGTTTCCTGCACCGAGACAAAGAGATGGCCACGCTCGGAGGCGGCTGCTTCTGGTGCCTCGAGGCCGTCTTTGATGATCTGAAGGGGGTAGAGAAGGTCGAGTCCGGCTATTCGGGCGGCGCGACGGAAAATCCAACCTATCAACAGGTCTGCGAAGGCAAAACCCAACATGACGAGGTGGTCCAAGTCGTATTCGACCCGCAGGTCATCTCTTTTAATGGGATCCTTGAGGTCTTCTTTGCAATCCATGATCCGACAACATTAAACCGCCAGGGGGCAGATGTCGGGACACAATATCGTTCCGCGATCTTTTACCATACGCCGGAGCAAAAGAGCATCGCAGAACAGGTGATCAAGGATCTGAACGCGGCCGGCCGCTGGAACGCCCCTATCGTGACCGAGTTAGCCCCCTTCAAAATGTTTTACCCCGCCGAGGATTACCACCAGGAATATTTCAAGAACAACCCGGAGCAGATGTATTGTCAAATGGTCGTTTCGCCGAAAATCGCAAAATTCCGGAAACAGTTTTTGGAGAAGCTCAAAAAGTAGGTGGGTCGATCTATGCCAGTTCGAGCATTCGTTCAAGCGCAACTTTGGCCCAGTAACGATCCGCTTCCGGAACAATGATCTGATTGACGATCGAACCGGATTCCAGACGCTCCAACGACCAGAGCAGGTGTGGGGCGTCGATCCGGAACATCGTGGAACACATGCAGACCATGGGCGACAGGAAGAAGACCTCCTTGTCGGGATTGTCCCGTTTGAGACGGTTCACGAGATTCAGTTCCGTTCCGACGGCCCATCGGCTCCCGGCCGGCGCGGCCGTGATAGTCCGGATGATATACTCGGTCGATCCCATCAGGTCCGCGCTGTCCGCCACTTCCATGGAACATTCGGGATGGACGATGATCTTGATGTCCGGAACCTGTTTTCTGAAATAGGCCAGATGCTCCGGCTGGAACATCTGGTGAACGCTGCAGAAGCCTGCCCAGAGAAGAACTCGCGCTTTCCGGATTGCTTCGGCACTGTTTCCGCCGTTCGGCTGGGCCGGATCCCACAGGATCATTTCATCGAGCGAAATGCCCATCCGGCGGCAGGTGTTGCGGCCAAGATGCTGGTCCGGAAAGAAGAGGATCTTTTCCCGCCGGTCAAAGGCCCAGCGGATGATTTTTTCGGCATTGGTCGAAGTGCAGACCAGTCCGCCGTGTTCGCCGCAGAAAGCCTTGAGGTCGGCGCTGGAATTAATATAGGTGATCGGGGTGATGCGGCTTTCCGGAATCAGAGAGGTAATCTCCTGCCAGGTGGTCTCAACATTTTCAATGTCGGCCATATCGGCCATCGAACAACCCGCGGCCAGATCCGGCAGGATGACTTTCTGATCGGATGTGGTCAGAATATCAGCCGTTTCGGCCATGAATTTGACGCCGCAAAATACGATGTATTCCCGGTCTGTCTGTTGAGCGGCGTATTGAGAAAGCTTCAACGAATCGCCCTTATAATCGGCAAATTTGTAAACCTCATCCCGTTGATAGTTATGACCCAGTATCAACAGCCGGTCGGACAACTTTGCCTTCACTCCTGCGATTCGCTCATCTAGGGTTTCAGGAGGAAGCTGATAATAATCCTGCAGGCCAGGCTCTATGGCTTTTAATCCAACTGCAATGTCCATCGTCCGTATCCTCGTGTGAATTGAACTGACTACATTATAAAGTGATACTCCCGGCTAAATCAAGGGATTAACTGAAACCGTGTCCAGGCATGTGTCAAACTGGAGGATGCCAATCGGTTAGATGAGTGAGGCAATGACCGTGACCGGCCATTGATAAGAACCCGGCAGCGTTTTTGGAGAAAGGATTAAACGGTAGGTTATGACGACTGTCTCGCCAGCAATTCCCGGAAATGGCTTATTTATTAATCCGATGCCGGCCTGAACTGAAATGGTCCGGCCGTTGATGTTGACTTGAGCCTCATTGATTAACTGACCATCTACCAAGAAGTTCAGGAAGTACCCTTCTGGATTATTGCTTTTAACTTGGAGCACCGTTCCGGCTTTGATGTCCACGTAACCCATCGCAATGTTTTCTTTAGTAATACTGAGAACCTTCTCCTGACTCATCATCGTCTGGGAGAGTTTTGGGAGAACGGTGGCAGAAACCTGTATGATTCCTTTGCTGCCTGCCGCGGATTCCCGTAATCCCAGCACAAGAACCATCGCCACCACCATCATTCCTGCCGTAAGCATCTTTTTCATTTGCATCACCTCTGCCCATATGTAGAGCAAGAGGCGTGCTAAAGATAAGAATATAACTCACTGTAAAATAATGATAATTTAAGACTATTTTTTATTTATAAATTCACTGTGCGGTATTGACATGAAAAGCATGAAAAGCAGGTGTGCGGTTTTGATCTAGTGTGCGGAAATGGTCTCTATTTTATGCCAAATTTTTCGATCTTTCTAATCAAGGCACGACGGCTAATCCTAAGGATGATTGCGGCTTTTGTCCGATTTCCAGCGAATTGGCTGAGGACCATCGCGATATGTCTTTTTTCAACATCCGCAAGAGACATCGGTGTCGGTGCTTCCGACTGTTGTATTTGAAGGTTACCCGGCAGGTCATCAAAGCTGATAAATGATTCAGAAGTTAACATGGCGCCCTGCTCCAACACATTTTCAAGTTCCCTCACATTGCCTGGCCAGTTATAGGACATGAGAATGCTTTGTACCGGTCTTGATATCCCGAATATTTTTTTGCCAGTTCTCCGGACAAATTTTTCCAAGAGGGCTCGATACAATAGGAGAATATCGTCCTTCCGATCGCGTAGGGCGGGAACCTTAATAATGAGGGGCGAGATCCGAAAGAAAAGATCTTCCCGGAAGCGCCCTGCCTTCACATCTTGTTCAAGGTCCCGATTTGTGGCGGCAATAACCCTGCATCGCGCCTTTGAGATTTGATGACTGCCCACCCGTCTGAATTCGCCATTCTGAAGCACCCTTAATAAATGGGACTGAAATGAGAGCGGGAGTTCGCCGATCTCATCCAGAAATAACGTGCCTTCTCCGGCGGCCTCAAACAGCCCGGCCTTATCCCGATCCGCGCCCGTGAAAGCCCCTTTTTGATGTCCGAATAATTCAGACTCAATCAGGTTCTCAACCAGTCCGCCGCAGTTGCAAACCAGGAAAGGATGTTTTGACCATGGACTTGAGGCATGCAGAGCGTTGGCAATCACTTCTTTCCCGGTACCTGTTTCTCCCATGATCAAGACCGTCTTATAGTAGGGTGCGATCCGCCGGATCAAGGAAAAGATCTCTAGCATCAGGGGATTTCTGGAGACGATGCCGCAGAAGTTATATTTATCGGTTAGACGCTTTTCAAGCTCCCCGGTTTCTTTCCTGATTTCAACAAATTCCTGGATTGCGTTTACAACGTTTTGCAGCCCTTCAATGTCCACCGGAATTTTGAAATAGGCCGCGGCCCCTTGTTTGACCGCTTCGAGAGCGTTTTCATTCCCTTTGCCAAAAAGAATGACTTCCGCTCTGGGATCC
>JACQFA010000067.1 GCA_016200255.1 Nitrospirota bacterium
CGGCGCATCACCTCGCTGTTCATCACCGGTTTTCCATCGTCCGTGATCGCGACGCAGCCGGCCCGGACCAGATCCCCGACTTCGGACAGTTCCTCGCCTTTCGATCCATTCGTGATCGCCCCGATGGGATAGACATGGACCAGGCCCTCCTGCCGGGCCTTCTCCAGTATCATCCGCGTCACGGCCTGATTGTCGTTGACCGGATTCGTATTCGGCATGCAACAGATGGAGGTGAAACCTCCGGCTGCGGCCGCCTCGGTCCCGGTTTTGATCGTCTCCTTGTATTCGAAGCCCGGCTCGCGCAGATGGACATGGACATCGATAAACCCCGGCACGACCCATCGGTCCGTTCCATCGATGATCTGGGTCTCGGACTTCGGCCCGTCGAACTTCAACGACTTGCCGACGCGGGCGATCTTTCCGTTCTCAATCCAGACATCCGTCACTTCGTCCCGATGGTGGGCCGGGTCAATGAGGCGGCCGTTGCGGATCAACAGGTTCATGTTTCATGACTCCGGATAAATAAGCGAGGATCAGGCTTCGCCTGTCCGAGCGCGTGGTGTGGGGGCATCGGAGGACCTTGTTATTTGTTCATCCGCACGGGCCCCCATTGATAATAGATATAGGACCGCCATTCGGACCGCCACGCCGTTGGTGGTCTGGGACAGAATGACGGAGGAAATCCCGTCCGCCACTTCGGGCGCGATCTCAACCCCGCGGTTGATCGGCCCCGGATGCATCACCAGAACATCGTCTTTGGCCATCGCCAGCCTGCGCGCCGTCAGTCCGTAAAGATCGGCGTATTCCCGGATCGTCGGAAAGAGCGATCGTCCCTGACGTTCCAATTGAAGCCGCAGGATCATCACCACGTCGGCGCCCTTCAGCGCCTCGTCGTACTGATAAAACACCTCCACGTCCCAGCGCGCAATTTCGCGGGGAATCATCGTGGGCGGGCCCACGACGCGGACGGACGAACCGACCATCTTCAATGCATGGATCGCCGAACGGGCCACCCGGCTGTGGAGAATGTCGCCGACGATCACGACCGTGAGACCCTCCAGTGTTTTCTTCCGCTCTCGGATCGTGAAGAGATCCAGAAGGGCCTGCGTGGGATGCTCATGCGCCCCGTCCCCGGCATTGATCACGGCGCTGGCCATTTTTCCGGCCAGAAGGGCCGGCGCACCGGCGCAGGGATGGCGGACGACGATCAGATCGGCCTGCATCGCCTCGAGATTCCGGGCCGTGTCCACCAGTGTTTCCCCTTTGACCACGCTGCTGCTGTTGACCGCAATATTGATCAGATCGGCCGAGAGCCGCTTGGCCGCCAGCTCGAATGAGGTCCGCGTGCGGGTGCTGGGCTCGAAGAAAAGATTCACCACAGTCTTGCCGCGAAGCGTCGGCACTTTCTTGATGTCGCGCGCGCCGACCTCCTTGAAAGACTCGGCCGTGTCCAGGATCAGCCGCAGCTCGTTTCGGTCCAGGTCCTTGATGCTGATGAGGTCTTTAGACTTCAGTCCCATTTTCGATGATCACCCGATCCTCTTCGCCCTCTTCTCTCAGTAAAACCTTCACTTTTTCATCCGCCGCCGTCGGCAGGCTTTTGCCCACATAATTGGCGCGTATCGGCAGCTCGCGATGCCCGCGGTCGATCAAGACGGCCAGTTGAATTTCACGCGGCCGGCCGAAATCGATCAGCTCGTCCATTGCGGCCCGGATCGTCCGGCCGGTGAACAGGACATCATCCACCAGGACCACCTTCTTGTCCGTAATGTCGAAACCGATCTCGGTCTTCCGAACCGCGGGCTGCTCCCGTTTCGTGTGAAGATCATCCCGGTAGAGTGTAATATCCAGTGCGCCGACCGGAAGAACGACGCCCTCGATCTCCTTGAGTCGTCCGGCCAATCGATGCGCGAGGTGAACGCCGCCGGTCCGGATTCCGACCAGGGTCAAATCGGATAGACCGTGGTTCCGCTCGATCACCTCATGGGCCACGCGGCTCAAAGCCCGGTTGATTTCCAGTGCGTCTAAAACGATCCGCTCTTTGGACTTCATCACGGTCATCTCAAGACATAAAAAAACCTCTCCTGCGGGTTTTTGAACGCAAGAAAGGTTCGACTGTCGGGTCAATGAATTTCATTTCCGCTCCCCTTTCGAACCTCACCGGGTTCGATTTAAAGGTGAGTGTTACTATACGTCAGATAAACGGCCTTGTCAAGACTTCAAAATTGATTGATGGGGGCGACCCTCGGTCGAGTTACGGAGGCTGAGGAACGATCAGTTCGTAGGTGTTGCCGTTGATGACGTTATTATTGAACACAAACAACCAGTACCCCTTCCAGAGCTCCAAGACCGCGGAAGAATAAAGGGTGGAGTTGTATCCCGAACCGTTGTAATCATAAACCGAGTTACCAACCCAACCATTTGTCACGGCCGTCGCAAACGTCGCACAACTGCTGCCATTTTGTCGAACCCAGACCGTGCTGAAGGTCAAATTCTTCGTGAAGGGATCCCCGATCATGTTCCAGCCCAACTGGAGCGGAATCGAATAGCTGTTGGCCTGACCGCATATCGAGCTCGTCGCGACCGCGGTTGATCCCACCGGCACATCAATCACGGGCCGGTTATTGCCTCCCAGAATAAAGTAGCCCTTGCCCGGAATAATCGTCGAGATATTCACGCAGGGTGCGGTCGAGGGACCGGGATACTGGTTGTAACAGCCGTCCACGCCCTCCACAATGCCCAGCGTGCTCGCGATCCAGTTCCAGAGCTGCGGAACCCCGCCGATATCGTCCCCGAAAATACAGCGCGGATCCGTGCCTGGAAGATCGTTGGACGGGCCCGGATTAAACGTGGATGACATGCAGGAGAGTGCGGCGGGCGGCTGCATCGGAATCGAGACGATGTTGAAATTAAACCGAAGCGCCGTCCGCCCGGACGCGGTCCCATTGGTCGTGTTGTCCCCGCCCGCCAGATTGGACATGGCCGAGGTCCCGATCGTATTGGTCGATTTTAAGGCAAAGTAATAGATCGTGTTGGGCGTCAGGCCCGGAACCGTCGCCTGCTCAAGACTTCCGGCCAATTTCGGGGCCGCCAGCCCGGAGACATCCGTGAGCGTGCCGAAGTCCACCTGGCCCGGACCCGGGGCACCGTCCACAATCGGGCTGGTCGAATAGCGAAGATGGTAACTGCCTGCCTGTCCGACCCCCGAAACTAATTTATTATCCGACGGCGCGGTCCAGCCTAACATGATCGAGTTCTGTGTCTGGTAGCTCGGCGCGACCGCCAGATCCGTCACGGCCGCCGGAACCTGGGTCTCGGCCGCCGCAAGCGTCGCCAATGACACGGTCGCGGAATAGGCCGAATTGCCGATAGAATTAAAGGCCTGGAACCGATAACAATACGTCGTCGAAGGCGACAGACCGCTGTCCGTGTAACCCATCAGCTTGTTGGTCGCGGTCGTTCCGGACGAGTTCTGTAGCAGTGTATAAATGACGTTAAAGGTGCCGCCGCATCCGCCGTTGGCCCGTTCAATGTGGAAGCCGGTCTCATTGTTGGAGTTGTCCACCCAATACACTTTGATCTGCGATGAGCTGATCGCCGACGGAGCGAGACAGACCGCCGAGGGAGCCGCCGCGCCGGTGCAGGCGATGGGCGCCGCCGGGGCCGAGGGCATGGCCGCGATCGCCTTGACCGAGTCCACTCGATAGGTGTTGGTGGTGGAGGCGATATCAATAATGATGTTCTGAGTCCCCGTCGCCGTCGGAGTCACCACAACGGTATAGATTAGTACCCCGTTGGCCGGAACGGAGGCGGTGGTAAAGCCCGATGCCTGATCGGTCGTTCCATCGTTGACCACGACGGTCCATCCCGATGGCGTGTTCCAGGTCAGTGTAAAGGTGTCCGTAAAGGTCTCGCTGTTTTGGATGGCCAGATTGTAGCCCGTAGCCACGCCGGCCGTCACGCTCCGGGAGGACTGTCCGCCCGCTCCGCTCCCCACGCTGCCGAAGACATTGAACCCGTTGTTGTCGATCATCCCGTCCGGCCGTGCGTTCGATTTCAGTATGATCGCCTTGATCGAGTCCACATCCCCCGCATTGGTCTGCGAGATAATATCGATAATGAGGTTATACGTCCCGTTGGGCGGAATCGGGCTGGGTTGTTTGACATTCAGAGTAAAGGTTCGCGACGCGCCGAAACCGAGCGAAACGGTCGTAAAGGGCGCCGTATAGACGGTGCTTGTCACTGTATCCGTAACGCTCACGGTCC
>JACQFA010000065.1 GCA_016200255.1 Nitrospirota bacterium
CCGTCCACCAGTACGTTCAGGTCCTTCGCGAGCAGTACGATATCGGCCGCATCCTTTGCGACATCCACCGCGCGGTCGACCGAAATGCCGACATCGGCGGCATGAAGCGCCGAGGCGTCATTGATTCCATCCCCCAGGTAGCCTACTACATTTCCGGCCTTCTGCAGCGCGAGGATGATGCGTTCTTTTTGATTGGGTTCGACCTCGGCGAAGATATCGATGCCGCCCGCGCGCGCCGGCAACGCCTCATCGCTGATCGCGTGGAGATCTTCGCCGGACAGTATCTGAAAATCCGGCAGGCCGACCTGCCGTCCGAGTTCGGCCGAAACCAGGCGGTTGTCTCCCGTGATGATCTTCAGCGAAATGCCCAGCTTCTTCAGTCGGCGTATCGTCTCAATGATTCCGGGTTTGGGCGGATCAAAGAAAACAAGGAAGCCCAGAAAGATCATGCCGGTCTCATCCTCTTTGGTGATGACCGAACTCTCTCCGACTGCACGGTAAGCGATCCCCAGCGTGCGATAACCCTGACGGCTGAGCGCCTCGAACCGTTGCCGGATCGGCTCCCGAAGCGGAGCGATATCCACGACGGAACCTTCCGAAACCTCGACGGAGGAGCAGACATCGAGAATGTTGTGAAGCGCGCCTTTCGTGATCATGAGGGTCGTATCGTTTTTTGCGACCAGTATGCTCAAGCGCTTGCGGATGAAGTCGTACGGCACCTCGTCCAGTTTCCGGTAGCCGGATAGATCGAACGTGCGGTGGCTTCGAATCGCTTCATCCAGCGGGTTTGTGAAACCCGTCTCGTAAAACGCATTGAGATAGGCATGGAGTAGAACCTTCTCGCTGGGCCGGCCGTCCGCATCCAGAGCGGAATGAAGGCGCACAATCCCCTCGGTCAGCGTGCCGGTCTTGTCGGAACAAAGCACATTCATGCTTCCGAAGTTTTCGATCGAGGCGAGACGCTTGACGATCACCTTCTTGCGCGCCATTTTTTTCGCGCCATGGGCCAGGTTGATGCTGATGATCGCGGGCAGAAGCTGGGGCGTCAGGCCGACCGCCAGCGCCAACGAAAAGAGGAAGGAGTCCAAGACCGGCCGTTCGAGGTAGACATTAATCGCGAAGATCGCGATCACCAACACCAGCGTCACTTCCATCAATAGATAGCCGAAACGACGAACGCCGCGCTCAAATTCGGTCTCAGGCGGACGAAGCTTCAGCCGTTCGGCTACCCGGCCGAATTCGGTTTCGGCGCCGGTATGGATCACGACGGCCTGTGCGGTGCCGCTGATCACATGGGTGCCCATCCAAAGCGCATTCGTCCGCCGGCCGAGCGGTGTTTCCAATGGCAGGACCGCGGCTGATTTTTCGACCGGATAGGTTTCGCCGGTCAAGGCCGCTTCATCGATGAAGAGATCCTTGGAGCTCAAAATCCGGCCGTCGCCGGGGACGCTGTCTCCGGCATTGAGTATGACGATATCCCCCGGCACGACGTCTTCGGTCGGAATCTCGACCGGGTTTCCGTCCCGAAGGAGTTCGGCCTTGATCCGGATGATCGCGAGCAGCTTCTCAACCGCACCGGCCGCGCCTCGCTCCTGCCAGAACCCGAGCAGGCCGCTGACGGCGACGATCGTCAAGATGATAAGCGCATCTATTGGATCGCGGAGAAAGAAAGACAGTCCCGCGGCGAAGAGAAGGATCAGGATGATCGGCGTTTTGAATTGTGCCAGCAGAAGCGTCAGCGCGTCCGAACGCTTTTTGGATTTCAGCCGGTTGGGGCCGAAGCGCGCGAGCCGCGCCCGTGCCTCGTCGGTCGTCAAGCCCTGTGGTCTTGTCCGGATCTGTTCAAGTAGCTCCTCCGGAGGAAAGCTCCAGAATGGATTCATGGGCGGTCAGTTCCTTTACTGTCGGATCTGAGAGACATCCCCTTTGATCGACGCGCCGGCCGAGAGCGCGAACGTGACTCCGTCCTGCAGCGACAGGGCCGGCTTGACGATCCGGGCCCGGTTGACGACATGGATCGCGCCCAAATAGAGATGGTTGCTAGGGATGTACACGGAGGCGAGATCATGCCGCGTTCCGTCCGGCTTCACCAGGGTGAATTCTCCCGTCAGAAATCCCCCGTTGTATCCTTCTCCGGATGAATGTTCGACCAGTACGAATTCCTTGAAGCCGGTCGGATTGTTCGGGTTCAGGCTGTCCACGATCCGCTTGATGTTCCGGTAGATGCCCTTGAAGATCGGAAGCCGCTCAAGGAGGCTGTTGATCCAGCCCAGGAACAGCGCGCCGTAAACGCTTGAAAGAATAACGCCCGCGACAAAAATGATGGCCAACGTCATCAGCACGCCCAGCCCCCGGATCTCGATATGGAAAAATGTGGAGATCAATGGCTGGAACAGTGCGTCCATCGTCTTCAACAGCCAGATCAACAGCGTGACGGTCAGATAAAGCGGAAGCAGCGCAACGAGACCGGTCAGCAGCGTATTTCGAAGGCGTTTCATCATGGAGAGTCTCCTCTATTTTAGAAGCCGCGAACCATTATACTTCTCATGGCAGTGTCTTGTCTAACGCCCCGCGACTTTTCGCGGATTTTTACTGATCGCTTGTAACCCCCCTGACTTTGTGAGATAATTTTCCCCGTTATGAAATCAGAAGACCTGCGCAAAGGGTTTTTGGACTATTTCGGCGGGCGGGGACATACCCTTGTTCCGAGCGCGCCGTTGATACCCCAAAAGGACCCAACCTTGCTGTTTACCAATGCCGGGATGGTCCAGTTCAAGGACGTTTTTCTGGGAAAGGAGCATCGCAGCTACCGGCGGGCCGTCTCGGTCCAGAAATGCATGCGGGCCGGCGGCAAACACAACGATCTCGAAAACGTCGGGATGACCGAACGGCATCACACTTTTTTCGAGATGCTGGGGAACTTTTCATTCGGGGATTACTTCAAGCCGGATGCGATCGCGTTTGCCTGGGAACTTTTGACAAAGTACTGGAACCTTCCGAAAGACCGGCTCTGGATCACGGTCTTTCGTGACGATGACGAGGCCGAGGGACTCTGGAGAAAGATCGGGGTTTCATCCGACCGGATCAAACGGATGGATGAGAAGGACAATTTCTGGGCGATGGGCGATACCGGCCCGTGCGGTCCCTGCTCCGAAATACTGATCGATCAGGGCGAAGCGGCCGCGGGTGCGCCGCATGACTGCCGGGGCGTCGGCTGCGACTGCGACCGATATCTTGAGATCTGGAACCTCGTCTTCATGCAGTACATGCGGGATGCCGGGGGGAAGCTCACGCCGCTTCCCAGGCCCAGCATCGACACCGGCATGGGGCTTGAGCGGATCACGGCCGTGACCCAGGGGGTCTTGTCCAATTATGACAGCGATCTATTCCTCCCCATCTTAAAGGCCGTTTCGGAAATGACCGAGCAGGGTCCGGACGAGGTGCGCAAGGGCATGCCCGGGCGGGTGATCGCGGACCATATACGCGCGATCACGTTTCTGATCGGCGACGGTGTACTGCCGTCCAATGAAGGCCGCGGCTATCTTCTCCGTCGTGTGATCCGGCGGTCGGCTCGGTACGGGAAGGAGCTTGGATTGAATGAACCGTTTCTCTACAAGCTCTCCGGTACGGTGGTCGATACGATGATGGCCGCCTATCCCGAGTTGGCCCGCACGCGGACGATCGTGGCCCAGATAACACAGGGAGAAGAGGAGCGGTTCATCCAGACCTTGAATCAGGGCCTGGGCCTTTTCAAAGAGGTGATCGCGAAGGTAAAGGCTTCAGGCCAGTCGGTTGTTCCGGGTTCAGAGGCCTTCCGTCTGTACGACACCTATGGGTTCCCGCTCGACATCTCGACGGACATGGCGCGCGACGCCGGCCTTCGGATCGATGAGGCCGGTTATCAGGCTGCCATGACCGATCAGCGGGAACGCGCCCGAAAGTCCTGGGTCGTGAAAGAGGTGGCGCCGTATTATAGCGAGACGGCCGCAAAGCTGGGGCTGACCGAGTTCGTGGGATATGACCGCCTGGAGGATGAAGTCCGTCTGATCGGAATCTTAAAAGGCGGACGGCCGGTGAAAAAGGCCGTGGCCGGAGAAACGGTCGAGCTCGTCTTCAACCGGACGCCGTTCTACGGCGAATCCGGCGGCCAGGCCGGCGACCAGGGGCTGTTGGAGCATCCAAGCGCGCTGGCCGAGATTCATACGACGATCAAACCGGCGCCGGGATTTTTCGTCCACCAGGGGAAGGTGGCCCAGGGCGAGATCGTGGAGGGCGAAACCTACCGTGCGGTTGTGAATCCGGCGGCGCGATGGGGCGCGGCCCGAAACCATACCGCCACGCATATTCTTCATGCGACGCTCCGTGAAATTCTGGGCGAGCATGTCAAACAGGCTGGCTCGCTTGTCACGCCGGCCCGTCTCCGCTTCGATTTCGGACATTTCAAGCCGCTGACGGCGAATGAGATCAAACAGATCGAGGACGTTGTGAATGAGCGTGTCCGCGAGGATGATACGGTCGAGACGCAGGTGATGAATTTTCAGGAGGCCGTGCGGGCCGGGGCGCTGGCGTTTTTTGACGACAAGTACGGAGACCAGGTTCGCGTGGTGCGCATCTCGGACTTCAGCAAGGAACTCTGCGGCGGGACGCATTGCCACGAGACCGGCCAGGTCGGGCTGTTCAAGCTGGTTCAGGAGGGGAGCATCGCGGCCGGTGTCCGCCGGATCGAGGCGCTGACGGGCGAGATGGCCTACCTCCAGATCAAAAAACAGGAGGAGGATCTCCGGGAGGTGGCCGGGCTGTTGAAGGTTCAACCGGCCGAGGTGGTCGAAAAGACACGCCGGCTGTTGGCCCAGATGCGCGAAAAGGAAAAAGAGCTGGAGCGGCTCAAGGGACGGGCAACCGGCAGCCAGGCCGTGGACATGGTATCCGAGGCGCAACCCGTCGGCGGGGTCCAGGTGCTGGCCAAACGTCTTCAGGACGGGCTGGAGCCCAAAGATCTTCGCGCCTTCGCGGATACGCTGCGAAACCGGTTAAAGTCGAATTACATCGCCGTGCTGGCCTCCGTTTCCACAGATCAGGGCAACGCGTTTCTGATCACGGCCGTCTCCCCCGATCTATCCGGCCGCTTTAACGCGGGCGAGATCGCAAAGGAGATCGCCGGTATCATGGGTGGCTCCGGCGGGGGCCGTCCGGACATGGCCCAGGCCGGCGGGAAAAACGTTTCGAAGCTTCCGGAGGCGCTGGCCCGCGTCCACGAGATCGTGGAAAAAAGGCGGCCGTAGGCGGGATGATGTCGATACCCGGAGATCGGATTCTGGCCTTGGATCTGGGCATGCGCCGCATCGGTCTGGCCGTCAGTGATGAGCTGGGCTGGACCGCTCACGGTCTTCCGACGCTGGAGCGGATCGGCCTCAAAAAGGATGTCGCCCGGCTCCGGGGGATCGTGGCCGAATATCAAATCCGCAAACTGATCGTCGGTCTTCCCCGCAACATGGACGGCAGCCTGGGCCCGCAAGCCGACCTTGCACTGGAATTCATCGAACAACTCAAAAACAAACTGAAGCTGGATGTCATTCCATGGGATGAGCGTCTCACCACGCAGGCGGCCGAGCGGGTTCTGATCGAGGCCGACATGAGTCGCGCAAAACGCCGGAAGAAGGTGGACCAGGTCGCGGCGGTGCTGATCCTTCAGGGTTACCTGGACAGCCGCCAGGGCCTGATTCCAACCGTCGGCGGGCCCGAGGCATGATGGAAACGGCGGGGCAAAGACGGATCGGCCGTATAGCCGTCGTGCTTCTCCTGATCGGGACGGTCTTCCTGTTCGTGGTGGTGCGGGAGGTGACCTTTCTGTACATTCCGCCCAATCGGGAGCGGGTCCAGAAAGTGCTCGAGATCCCAGAGGGAACGACGCTGCGCGAAACCGCCCGACGGCTCTTTCAAAACGGGTTAATCACCAGCGTGGAATCGTTTGTGCTGGTCGGCAAGCTTTTGGTGATCGAACGCCGGATCATTCCGGGCGAATACGCATTTCATACCCAGATGCTCCCGCTGGAAATCATTAAATTGATCAAAAGCGGCCGTGTGGTCCAGTACGAGATCACGATTCCGGAAGGTTATACCCTGGCCCAGATCAGCCAGGTCGTGGAAGAAAAAAGGCTGGCCCGATCGGACGAATTCATCCGGCGGGCGACCGATCAGGTCTTCATCCGGTCGCTCGGCTATGACGCCGATTCGCTGGAGGGCTATCTCTATCCCGAGAGCTATTATTTTTCCAAGCGCGTCGGAAGCGAGGGAATTCTGCGCGCACTGGTCAAGCGGTTCGAGGCGGTCTACGCGCCGGAGATGGAAAAACGGGCGGAAGAGATCGGGATGACGCGGCAGGAAGTCGTGACACTGGCCTCGATCATCGAAAAGGAGACCTCGGTGGAAGAGGAAAGGCCGCTGGTTTCGGCCGTGTTTCACAACCGGATCAAAAAAAAGATCCCCCTGCAGAGCGATCCGACCGTGATTTACGGCCTTCCCCATTTCAACGGCAACCTGACCCGGAAGAATCTGAAGATCCGTTCACCCTATAACACCTATCGCGTCAAGGGGCTGCCGCCGGGGCCGATCGCCAATCCCGGAAGGGCATCCCTGGAGGCGGCGCTGAACCCGGCGGCGTCGGACTACCTCTACTTCGTCTCCAAAAACGACGGGACACATTACTTTTCAAAAACATTGGCCGAGCATAACCGCGCGGTGCAGAAATACCAGCGTCGCCGGGCGGTCAAAACCACGTAGGACGTCCGATCATGAAGCCTCAAAAAGTATCCAAGGAAACCTTGACGGTCTCGGATCGCCAGGCACTGGACCAACTCGTCAAGGCGTTGCGGAGACTTTATGCCGGACGGCTCAAGCAGGTGATCCTGTACGGCCACAGGTCCCGCGGGAAACGTGGCTCGGATCTGGACGTTTTAGTCGTGGTCGAGGGAATCTCGGACCGGTTCGTCGAGATGAGCCGAATTCATCAAATCACCGGGCCGATTACGGTGGAGGAGGATATCCTGATCACAGCGATTCCGGTCGATGCGGCCTATCTGGAAACACAGCGCGAAACCTCCTTCTTCGCCGCGATCTTACAAGAGGGGATTGAGCTATGAAAAAGAGAACCGGTCAATGACTATCGAGTCAAAGCTGAAAGAGTTAGGAATCGCGCTGCCGACGGCCCCCAAGCCGGTGGCGAATTATGTCCCGGCCGTGCGAGCGGGAGAGCTTCTTTTCACCAGCGGCGTACTGCCGATGAAAGAGGGAAAGCCGGCGTTTGAAGGAAAACTCGGAAAGGAATTGACGGTCGAGCTTGGACAGGAGGCGGCCCGGCTTGCGGTATTGAATGCGTTGTCCATCGTAAAGCAGGAGCTTGGCAGCCTTGATAAAGTGGCTCGCATCGTCCGTTTAACCGGCCATGTGGCCTCGGCGCCGGGATTTACGCAGCAGCCGGCGGTCTTGAACGGGGCCTCGGATTTATTGGTTGCAATCTTTGGCGAGGCCGGGCGGCATACACGCGCGGCGCTGGGCGCGGCTGAATTGCCGCTGGGCAGTCCCATCGAATTGGAGTTGATTGTCCAGATCCGCCCGTAAAGTTATTCCGGCAAGGGCGGATTAATCCGGATGTCGGCTTTTGCGCGAAGACGGTCCACGTAATTCTTTTGTTTCAGTTGTGCTTTCTCGGCAGTCCGGATATCCTGGATCGCCTTCCGGGCCGCCTCCGGCGTCTGATTCTTAAACTCGCCGAGGTGTTCCTGATAATATGCCTCGATCTCTTCCGGTGTGACGAACACAAAAAAATGGATCCGCTGCTCGATCAGTTTATGGATCAGCAACTGTTGTTTGATCCAGCCCTTGATTTCGTCATCGGTGAGAGCCAGGCGGGTCTTGAGCAGCCCGAAGGTCTCCGGCCGTCCGAATCGGAGCCGGAGCTTTTTGTAGGCGCCCGCGATCTCGTCCTCCGACGGCGGAGAGATCTCAAGCTTCCCGGCCTCGGCCAACAGCAGCTTTTGATCGATCAGCGCGTTGAGCGCTGCCGCGTCGTCCGCGTCGCGCTTTTCCTCAAATATCTCACGATAGTTCTGGACATCGCTGAGCGAGATCACCTCGTGGTTCACGACGGCCAGGATCCGGTCGGCCATGATGGCCGTGGCTGGAATCGGAAACAGGACCAACAAGATAAAAACCCCGATGGGTATACGCAATCGGAACCGCATGATGTTGAACGGTAGCATAAAATGGACTTCCGATCAAATCGGGACACCCGCCGATTTTTTAATTCACCCGCCCTTGTCGATCTGTGGCAATTGACAAACCGGTTCGGACCGATGATAATACGCGCTGCTTTTAATCTTACCGAACGGAAGGAGTGGTCATGGCCTATTCCAAAGAGAAGGATAAATTGATCGAAGTGGTTGGAATGGTCGAGGGTCCTCGATCGAACGTCGAGGTCGCGATCTATTCATACGATGGAGCGGCCCCGAAAATCGCCGTGGCCCGGTTCTCCGAAAAAGAAGACGGCGGCCGCGGCTTTCAGAACCTGGGCCGCCTGACGCGCGAAGAGGCCGAGGGACTCCTGCCCCTGTTGAAGGCGGCGATCGGGAAGCTGTAACCTTGTCATGACCCGGCGCGGCAGGGCGGAGCTTTATCTTTTTGCGACCACGTTTATCTGGGGCGGTACGTTTATCGCGGTCAAGTTGGGAGTGGTTGATCTCTCGCCGGTTCTTTTTGTGGCGCTCCGGTTCTCTCTGGCGGCCGTTCTTCTGTTCCTCTTCGGCATCAAACGGATTCTTAAAACCGACCGGACCCTGGTCTGGAAAGCAAGCCTCCTCGGACTTCTGCTGTTTCTCGGATTTACGCTCCAAACCGCCGGGCTGAAATACACGACGGCTTCGAAATCGGCCTTCATCACCGGACCGATGGTGATTTTCACGCCGTTTTTTCAGTTTGTGATCGAGAAGCGTCCGCCGAAGATCGGGAACCTCGCAGGCGTCGCGATTGTGACGGCCGGGCTCTGGTTGCTGACATCGCCTTCCGGCGGGGCCTCGTCCGGAGACGGATTTACCTTCGGCGATTTCCTGACGCTGCTCTGCGCGGCGGTGTTCGGTTTATATATCGTCATGCTGGACCGGGTCTCGAAGAAGGCGGACGCGCTTCAATTGACCTTTGTTCAAATGATCCCGCCGGCGGTGCTGGGATGGATGACGATGCCCATGATTGAGACGCCGACCCTGTATCCGACCACGACCGCGATCGCGGTTCTGCTCTACTGCGCTCTTCTCGGAAACATAGTGTGCGGTTATATTCAGGCCCGCTACCAGCGGGACACCACGCCGACCCGGGCCGTGATTATCTTCACGATCGAGCCGCTCTGGGCCTCGATTCTGGGGTACATCATGCTCCGGGAAGTGATCGGATATTGGGGAATGGCGGGCGGCGCGTTGATCATCGCGGGGATTCTGGTTTCGGAGTTATCGGATACCACGCCTTCTTTGCCAGCCGCAGGATGATCTCCCATTCTTTCTTTGTAACGGGCTGAACGGAGAGCCGACCGTTGCGGAAGAGAACCATATTTTTGAGCCCGGGGGTTTTTCGAAGCGCCTGGATAGGGATGACGGATGGAAAGGCCTTCACGAACTTCAGGTCGACCCGATACCAGGTGGGTTTCGCCGGGTCACTTTTGGGGTCATAATGAACATCTTTGGGGTCAAAGGCCGTATCATCCGGATAACCGCTTTTTACCGCCTCGGAAAGGCCCGCAATCCCACTTGGATAGGCACTACTGTGGTAAAAAAGAATCCCGTCTCCCACTTTTATGTCATCGCGCAGGTGGTTTCGTGCCTGGTAATTCCTCACGCCATCCCAACCGGTCACGCCGCAGGCTTTTAGATCATGAATCGAAAAGACGTCCGGCTCGGATTTCATCAGCCAGTAGGAACGGGTTCTTGCCATTTATTCCGTCGTGATCGCGGCGTTTTCCAGAAGAACTTTGTAGGTGTATCCGGCGCCCAAGTCCTTATCCGTATCAAGGGTACCTATGACAGTGATCTTGTCGCCGACCTTGACCGGCTGCTGCGATGTAACGGCGAGATCATTGGTGCCGTCCTTCCCGCTGCCGTCCTGGATATGCAGGAAGTTCTTGCCCAGGATCCCGGAGTTGAACTTGACCACTTTTCCGGTGACCTTGACCAGCTTCCCTTTGAGGGCATCCTTCTCGGCATAAATCTGTTCGATGGTTTTGGCGGCCGCGGGTCCGGCGGCCGTCTTCGCTTCGGGCGACTTGGACGGGGATGACTTGGCCAAAGGAGCGCTCTTTCCGATCACTTTCACCGAGGAGGTAAAGATGATCGTTTCGAATTTCCGGTTGAGCGTCGGACTGAAAAAGTCTTTCATCTCCGAGCCGGGCGCGACGTCCACCTGATCGCCGACGGCCAGAACCATTTTAGGGGCGGCCGCCCAGTACCGGCCGCTTTTTGCCTCGACTTCAAGGTAGGTATACAACCCCGAATTCATCGTCGTGACCACGGCGCCGGTTCGTTCGAAGGCGGCTGCCGTTCCGGTTCCAATCGTCGAGACGGTGAACAGGGCGGCTACAAATACCAAAAGATTTTTCATGGCGTTCCTCCAATCGAGTCGGTGGTGGACTGACCTACATTCCCATGATATTGTAACCGGCGTCGACAAAGATTATTTCTCCCGTGACGCCGCTTGAGAGATCACTGGCCAGATAAAGGGCCGTGCCGGCCACCTCCTCGGCTGTGATGTTCCGGCGCAAGGGGGCCTTGGCCTCGACGTAATGAAGCATTTCCATGAATCCGGAGATGCCGGCCGATGCGAGTGTTCGAATCGGCCCTGCCGAGATCGCGTTCACGCGGATCCCCTTGGGGCCGAGATCGGCCGCGAGGTAGCGAACGGAGGCCTCCAGCGCGGCCTTGGCCACGCCCATGACATTATAACGGGGGACGACTTTCTCGGCGCCGTAATAGGTGAGCGTCAAAATGCTGCCGGGCCGGCCCTGCATGAGCGGCGCGGCATGGCGGGCCAGTACCGTGAGCGAGTAGGCGCTGACGTCATGGGCAAGACGAAACCCGTCACGTGAAGTGCTCAGGAAGTCGGTCTTTAAATCTTCCTTGTTGGCGAAAGCGATCGCGTGAACAAGAATATCCAGATGTCCGAAGCTTGACTGTACCTGCTGGAAGACGG
>JACQFA010000009.1 GCA_016200255.1 Nitrospirota bacterium
ACCTCCCCGCGCAGCGGATCGATCTCGGAGAGGGCCTCGACCGTGTCGCCGAACAGCTCGATCCGGATCGCGTGGCTCTCGGACGCGGCCGGAAAGACCTCGATGATGTCGCCGCGCACCCGGAAGGTCCCCCGCTGCAGATCGTACTCGTTCCGTTCGTACTGGATCTCGACCAGTTTTTTCAAAATGGCCTCGCGCTCGATCGTCATCCCCTCGTTCAGATAAAGCAGCATCCCGTGGTAGGCCTCCGGCGAGCCGAGGCCGTAGATGCAGGAGACCGAGGCCACGATGATCACATCCTTTCGCTCGAACAGCGCGCTGGTGGCGGCATGCCGCATCCGGTCGATCGCGTCGTTGATCGAGGAGTCCTTCTCGATATAGGTGTCGGTCTGTGGAAGATAGGCCTCCGGCTGATAATAGTCGTAGTAGCTGACAAAGTAGGCGACGGCGTTGTCGGGGAAGAAGGTCTTGAATTCGTGGTAGAGCTGTGCGGCCAGCGTCTTGTTGTGAACGATCACCAGCGTCGGTTTCTGGACCTTCTCGATCACGTTGGCCATCGTGAAGGTCTTTCCCGATCCGGTCACGCCCAGGAGCACCTGATGCTTCTCACCTTGCAGAATGGCATCGGACAGGGCCGTGATGGCCTTCTCCTGATCGCCTTTGGGCGTAAAATCCGCGTTGAGTTTGAATCGTTCCATCGGAAATATCATAGCATAAGAATTAGAGGTCGCGATAGCCTCTCCCAATGTTTCGGCCGCCAAACCGACGCCGGAAAAGGAGGCGAGAAATCTGTTGACATTGAACCGACCGAGGGTTATAAACAACCCAATATCCGCGGAAGGGCAAGGGAACATGGGTCCGATGGAAACAATCGAACTTTCGAAGCTCAAACAGATCCAGGACCAGTTTTCCGCTCTGACGAACTTCTCCTTGTTGACGTACGACGCGCGGGGCGACTTGGTCTGCGAACCCAGCCAGGAAAACCCCGTCTGCCGGACCGTTCAGAAAACTCCCAAAGGCCAGCAACACTGCAAATCCCACTGCGGACGAAACATCGGAATCGCGCTTCAAGGAAACGAAACCGTTTTTTTCAAGTGCGAGATGAATCTGCATGTCTTTTCGATCCCCATCATCCTGGATGATCGCACCAAGCTGGTCGTGCAGGGCGGCAAGAGCTATTTCGACCCGAAAGAGTTCGCCGACAGCCATGCCAAGGCCGCCGGACTGGATGTTTCAAGGGAAGACCTGTCGCCGTTGACTGACCGGCTTCGAATTCATGACCAGGGATTTCTGGCAGACTCGGCCCGCTTTCTCAATTCGGTGCTTCCCTATCTCTTCGCCACGATTCATGAGAAGAACACGTTGAGCACCCGGTTTTCCCGGCTGATGACCCTTTTCACGCTCACGGCCGATCTTAAAGACGATCTGTCGCAGCTTATCCATACCCTGCTGAACACCCTGGGAATTCTGTTTAACCTGAATGCGGCTTCCGTCCTGCAGTGGGACCGGAACACGCGGGTTTTTAAAACCGTCGCGACGTTCGGCCAGAACACCGAACCCCTCCGCGCTTATCAAACCGACGCGGCAGCCGGCCTGGTCCGAACCTTGCTGGAGGCCCACCGTCCGGTCTCAACGAATGAGACCCTGGAGATTTTGAGGGCCGGCTTCCCGTCCGGAATCACGTCGGTTCATCTCTTTCCGCTCTTCACGCGGAACCACCGAACCACGAGCCTGCTCTGCGTGTTCGACACCGCTCTGGGCGATGAAGACCGTCGGGTGATCACGACCTTCTGCCAGCAGATTTCCGCGATCCATGAAAATGCGCAGCTTCAACGGGAACGGCATGATCTGGCCAAGGACGTCTCCGCCCTTCTCGAAATCGCCAAGGCCGTGGGCTCCGCCCTGGACTCGGAAGAGCTTTTTTCGATCATTCTGGAGAAGTCCGCCCAGTTTCTACAGGCCGAACAGGGATCCATCATGCTTCTGGATGAAGAGCGGCGCGAACTGACGGTGAAGGCCATGAAGGGACTGAACAAGAAAATCGTGGAGCTGCTGAAGATCCGCCCGGGCGAGGGCATCTCGGGGAAGGTTCTCTCCTCCGGCAGCCCGCTGGTGGTGGCGGACATTGATGAGGACGATCGGGTCGTCCAGGAAAAGCGCCCGCGCTATAAAACCAAGTCGTTCATCAGCATCCCGCTGAAGATCGACGGCCGGACGATCGGGGTTCTCAACATCGCCGATAAAGTCAGCGGGGAGATCTTCTCGGAGGAAGACCTCCATCTCCTGGTCTCGATCGGGGCCTATGCCTCGGTCGCCATCGAACGGTCCCGGTTCTATCAGAAAACCGAGGAATTGAAAAAAATCTCGATCACCGATTCGCTCACCGGTCTTTTAAACCGCCGCTACTTTCAGGAACGCATCTCGGAAGAGATCGAACGGTCCCGGCGGCATCATCTGCCATTGTCGTTGATTATGATGGACGTGGACGATTTCAAGTCGGTCAACGACACCCTCGGCCATCCGGTCGGCGACGAGGTGTTGAAGATCATGGCCCGCTGTCTCCGGAACTGCATCCGGACGATTGACGTGGCCGCCCGTTACGGCGGCGAGGAGTTCACGGTCATCCTCCCCCAGACCAGCAAAGCCGATGCCAAGACGATTGCCGATCGGATCTGCACCGAGGTATACCGGATGGATCTCCCATTCGCCAAGGCGGACCAGAAACTGCTGTTGAGCGTCAGCCTCGGGCTGGCCACCTATCCGGAAGATGCCGAAAGCCTGGAGGATCTGATCCGCAACGCCGACATTGCGCTTTATGCCGCAAAATCCCAGGGCAAAAACCGGGTCGTCGTCTACGGGAAATAATTACGCTCCGAACAATCCCTCCACAAATTCCTCCGCCGAAAAATCCTCGAGATCCTCGATGCTTTCTCCGAGGCCGACCAGCTTCACCGGAAGGCCGAGCTCTTCCGTGATCGGCACCGCCACGCCGCCTCGGGCCGTGCCGTCCAGCTTGGTGAGCACCACGCCCGTCACCCCGATCGCCTCATGAAACAGCTTGGCCTGGGAGAGGGCGTTCTGTCCCGTCGTCGCATCCAGAATCAGAAGAGTCTCGTGAGGACTCCCCGGCACGGCCTTGTCCATGACCCGTTTCATTTTCTTCAACTCCTCCATGAGATTGGACTTGGTATGCATACGGCCGGCGGTATCCACGATCACCACATCCATTCCCCGGGCCTTGGCCGCCGAAAGGCCGTCAAAAATGACGGCGGACGGATCGGAACCGCTCCGATGTTTGACCACGGGACATTGGACCCGCTCCCCCCAGATCGCGAGCTGCTCAATGGCCGCCGCCCGGAACGTGTCGCCTGCCACCAACAGGACGGTCCTGCCCTCCTTTTTGAACCGATGGGCCAGCTTCCCGATGGTCGTCGTTTTTCCGACGCCGTTCACCCCGATCATCATCACCACGCATGGAACCGCCCCGGCCGTGTTCAACCGGCCCGGCTTTTTTTCCAACAGCGCCAGCAGCACCGCCTTCAAAAACGCATTCAAGCGGGTCGGATCGGTCAGCTCATGGCGGTCCAGCCGATCTTGAAGCATGGCCAGCAACCTCTGGGTCGTATGGACCCCCAAGTCGGCGCCCAATAATATCCCCTCCATCCGCTCCAGCAGATCCGAATCAAGTGTTTTCTTTCCCAGAAGCAGATTCTCAATGCCCTGCTTCAGCTTCTGACGGGTTTTGGACAGGGCCTGTTCCAAACGCTTCAGCATTCCAACCCCTTTACACGAACTGCCGCAGGAGGATCCGTTCTTTGCGTCGCATCCGGCGGGCCTCGGTGGCCTTCTCATGATCATGACCGAGAAGGTGGAGGATGCCGTGGATCATCAGCTGGGTTATTTCGCGACGGAGGCCGTGACCCTGTTCCCGCGCCTGTCGTCGGGCCGTCGGGACGGAAATGACGACATCCCCCAGAAGAAAGGGCGGGGATCGGTCCGGATTGTTTTTCACCTTGACCGGTTTGGAATGGGCGAGCGAAAACGCCAGCACGTCGGTGGGTTGATCTTTGCCGCGGTAAACCCGGTTGAGAGACCGGATCCGGCGGTCATTGACAAACAATAGGCCGATCTCGACTTCAGGCCGCCCCAGCTTGTGAAGAACCTTTTCGGCCAACGTCCTGTAAATTTCGACCCGCAGAGGGATGCGGCGCTGCCGGTTCGCGACCCGAATCATCATATTCCGACTCTCCATAATTCGGCACCCCCATGCCGGGGTACTCGATACGCTGGTGGAACTGACCGGTCAGGACTTTGACGAAACTTTTCTGTATGGTCGTCAGGTCTTTGAGAGTCAGGTCGCTTTCGCTGAGCTGACCGTCCAGATAGACGGCCGTCGCTATTTTATCGACCAGCGCGGCAATGCGCGGCGGAGTCGGATTGTCCAGGACGCGCGATGCCGCTTCGACGCCGTCGGCCAGCATGATGATCGCCGCGCTCTTCGTCTGCGGCTTCGGCCCGGGGTAGCGGAAATCGTCCGCGTTGATCGGCGGCTGGTCCGGGGTGCGGTTTTTTTGGGCCCGGTTGTAGAAGTAGCTCATCAACCGCGTCCCGTGATGCTGCGGAATGATGTCGATGATGGCCTGGGGAAGTTTGTACTCCCGGGCCAGATCCATTCCCTCTTTGACATGGGCCACCAGAACGAGACTGCTGAGCTGCGGCGAGAGCTTGTCGTGACGGTTGCCGGCGCCCATCTGGTTTTCAATATAGTAATCCGGTTTGAGCATCTTCCCGATGTCGTGATAATAGCAGCAGACCCGGGCCAGCAGCGGGTTTTCGCCCACCGCCTTGGTCGCGGCCTCGGCCAGGTTGCTCACCATCATGCTGTGGTAATAGGTTCCCGGCGCCTGGACCGATAACTGCCGCAGCAGCGGATGATTCAAATCCAGGAGTTCCAATAACCGGATGTCGGTGCTGATCTTGAAAAGAGACTCGAGAACGGGCAGGAAACCCGAGACGATCAGACCGGACAGTATACCGCCCCCCACGCCGAACAGCAGATCAAAAAAAGTCTTCACATCGAGATGGGACGCCTCGAAAAGATTGATCGCGCTCACCATGACCACGTTCACGATGCTGACGGCCAATCCCGCACGGAGCAGCTGGGTCCGCCGATGACAGGTGATCACGCTGAAGACGGCCACGACGCTTCCCACAAACGCATAGAGCGTGTAGAAGGCCTCCTCCGGCACCACGACCCCCATCAACAGACTCATGACGAAGGAAAAGATCAATCCCAAATGGGTGTCGAACAACAGGGTGATCAGCATGGCGCCGGCCGTCACGGGAATCGCGTAAATGATCGACGCGGGATCAATCCATGGAAATTTATCGGCGAAGGCCATCAGGAGAAAATAGGAGAACTTCGAAACCGCCACCGTCCCGATCAGCAGAATTCCCAGAAGAAGCATTTTCGGAAAATCACGCGTGAGCGGCGCGCGGTACCGGCGGATGTCCAGGTAGAGGATAGCCAGGATCGCCGTCACCAGGATAACCAGCCCGATCAGGATGCGGGCGACAAATCCCTTCTGCTGATATTTCGAGAGTTCCTGCAGGATCGGAAGATCCTCATGGGCCACCCGCTCGCCCGACCGGAACAGCAACTCGCCTTTCTTGACCTTGTAATAGAGCGGCTTGACCGCCGCCTGGGCCGCGCGTTGGCGGGATTCCGTTTCGCTTTTATTAAGGGTCACATTCGGAATCAACAATTTCGAGACCAGCTCGCCGATCGCGGCGGCCCGTTTCGGGTCGTCCGGAAAGGCCTGCGATGCCGATTCCCGCGCGGACGCCTGGGCTTCTTTCAGATCCGGGATGGCCTGAACATTCTTGACAAACTGCTCATTCCGCTCCCCCACCGTGCGGATTACTATCCCCCGTTCCTTCTCCCCCGCCGCAAACGTCCGATCCGATATGATTCCATGGTCCATCGTCGAACGCAGGGATTGACGCAGACGGTTTTCGAATTCCTCGTCGTACGCGATGCCTCGGAGAAAACCGAGGGTCGAAGGGCCCGGTCGGACCCCCAGTTTTTGAAGGAATTCCTGGTTCGCGGCGGAGGCCGTCCGTTTCGTCCGGGCCGGGTCGGAACGGGCCGACAGATCCCGTGCCGCCGAAAAGGCCTTAGCCGCTTTTTGATCCAGCATCTCGACCGCTTCAAGATCCAGATCGTACACCACCTGAATGGCCAGTTCCGCCCGGCGTTGGGCGCGTTGGGTCGCGTTGAGATCCATCAACTCCAGATTGGTCGGGGCTTTGATATCCCTGGAAACGATCTCTCCGATCGTGAGCTCCGGAGAATAGAACAGGAGGTAGGGCGCCAGAAGATAGACCATGATCAGGATAATAACAGCGCCCAGCGCATATCCGCGATAGACCGGGTCCTTGTAAACAGGGATGCGGTTATTTCCTTCTTCGTTTTCCAACTTTCCCCTCATAGCGGTCGTAGGCCCTGATGATCTCCTGTACCAAACGATGCCGGACGACATCCTGTTCGGTGAAATAGACAAACTGAATCCCCGGGACATCCCTCAGGATCTCCTGAATCTCGATCAGACCGGACGTGCGTTCGGTCGGAAGGTCCACCTGGGTGATATCGCCCGTCACCACGGCCTTGGAATTAAACCCGAGACGCGTTACAAACATTTTCATCTGCTCCGATGTCGAATTCTGCGCCTCGTCCAGAATAATGAAGGAATCGTTCAGGGTCCGGCCCCGCATATAGGCGAGCGGCGCGATCTCGATCTCCCCCCGTTCCACATACCGATTGGCCCGCTCGACATCCATCATGTCGTACAGAGCATCGTACATCGGCCGGAGGTAGGGATTGATCTTGGCGTACATATCCCCCGGCAAGAATCCCAGTTTCTCGCCAGCCTCGACCGCCGGACGGGCCAGGATGATCCGGCTCACCTGGCGCTTGGTCAGGGCCGCAACGGCCATGGCCATGGCAAGGTAGGTTTTCCCGGTTCCGGCCGGGCCGATCGTGATGACGAGATCATATTTCCCGACCGCTTCCACATACCTTCGCTGCGTTCCGGACCTCGGCACCACCATCCGTTTTTTTGTGCTGATCGGAATCGCGTCCAGGAAAAGCCCTTTGATGGAGACATCGGGATTCTCCTGAAAGGCCTGGATCGCGTATTGAACGTCCTGCGGCCGGAGCACGAACCCCTCATTCATGATGCCGGCCAGGCCGAGCAACAACCGCTCGGCTCCCTTCACGGCCTCGGACGATCCATGAATCGTGATCTCGTCCCCGCGGGCCGTCAACCGGACATGGAGGGCTTCCTCGACCCGCTTCAGATGGTCATCGTAATGCCCGAACAGGGCCTGGGTTTCAATCCCGGCCGGCAATCGAATGCGGGCGCTGTTTGATTTTTCCATGGATCCCTTGTGATCGAGGTTTTTGTTCTATCTTCAGGCGGCCGGGAGGGCACAACGGCCGGGCCGGCATCCCCGAATCTGGTGACAATTATACCAAGAGTTGCGCATTCAAAACAACCCGCAGCGCTTGATAAACGGATTAATCGGCCTGCACATGTTGCAGCGCGCCGTCCTGAACAATCGTCCAGACATCTCCTTCGAGATCTGAGCCGAGATTGCCTGTTGCGGTGGCCTGAAAGCCGGCCGGGTGACCGCCGGAAGGCTGGATCAGTTCAAGCGTGACTTTATAGTAACGAAGCATCGTACTGGGATGGTATCCGATCTCATCCAGCGAACCGTAGCCCCCGCTGAACGCAAAATACATCGATTCCAAACGTTTGATTTCTGTCAGGGCCACCGGAGCCTCGACCTGTCGGGCCCGTTTGAGATATGTCAGGTAGACCGGAATCGCGATCCCGGCCAAAACTCCGATAATCACACCCACAATCATCAGTTCGAAAATAGTGAGGCCTTTACGGTTCCTGATCCGTTTTCCCGCGCCGTGGTCGCTGCGCATTCGATCATCCTCGATCATGAAAACTTTTTAGGAACACCTTCAGACGGCGCCGGCGGCGTCTCCGGCCGGTCGAGGTTGAACTGCCGCAGGAGTGATTCGATCTGTTCGATCTGGATCTGGATCTGTTCCAGCGTCGGGTTGAGCTGTTCCGGGGCAACCGTCTTGCTGCGGATCTGCCCCATGATTTCCAGCAGTCGTTGGCGAACCGACTGGACCGTTTTCAGCACCGCTGCCTGCTGATGGATGATCTGGTTCAGCAGCACGGCCAATTCCTGGAGGTCATCGCCCGATCGAAAACGGACCTGAAATCCCAGATCGCCGCTCGCGATCTGTTTGAGCGACTGCTCCAGGCGGTAAACCGGCCCCGCGAACCGGTGCGTCACCCAGAGACTCACGACCATGAAAATAGGCACGCTGATCAGAATAGCCGGCCAGAGCCGGTCGCTTAAGGCGAGGAATTGGGCCGCTGCTGCCGCCTGCTCTTCGAGCGACGAGCCGCCCGCCAATTTTATCATGGGCGGAAGAAAAAGAGCCACGGCCAGAACAAATGTATAAGAGATCAACAATAAAAATGTGAGAACGGCGTATTTCTTCTGGATGCTGTGAATGTAAAACCGCTTTCGAAACCTCATCGCGGGTTTGATTCCTCCCTTAGAGTTCCAGAATCTTTTTCTTGAGGATCAGTATCTCCAGGGCCATCGCGACTTTTTGACCCAGCTTGCGAAGATGCTCGATCGCCTGGATCGGCCTCCCGGAGACCTGGTTGTCACCGTATAAAACGGCCACCACCTGGTCGTTGATCAAGATCGGGAGGAGTAAAACTTCTTTGGGATGATCCCCGCCGAGCAGTTGGAAGAGATCCCGGTAGGTCGGATCGTACGGGGCCGGTCCCTGATAAAAGGTTTTGGCCGTCACGACATCCTTAAACAGGGACGGTTGATCCAGCTTGAATTTCAGCCGGCCGATTTCGGGTTCGAGGTAGACCGGAAAGGCCCTCCAACCCGTAGCCGTTCCGGATTTCACCAGCAAAAGAATGCCTCGATCCAGAACCACATTCACGGCTCTCAAAAAAGTCCCGATCGCCTCATCACGGTCCCGGACCTCGACCCAGTCCTCCTTGGCCTGCGTCATCGCGGCCTCCAGCTCTTCCGGCGTCGGCCCTTTCCTTGCCGCTTTCTCGGCCTCCGCTCCCGATGGCTGTCTGTGCCGTTCTCGTTCATCGTCCAAGACCGAGACATACCGGAGCTGGCGGTTGATCTGATAGTAGCGCTCCAGCACGTACCGGATCCGGGCCTCGGAGGCGATGTAGGGTTTGATGACACAGCCCGTGATGAATCGGAGTTCGTCCAGGACTTCCAGATCGGTGGGATCCAAGAGGGCGACGCTCAAGCTGGTTCGGTCGCGTTTAATCGGAATCACGTTGTATTTTTGAGCCAGATCACGCGGGATAAGCTGGATCAGGGCGAGGTCAATTTTATCCAGATCGGAAGCCTGCACCGAAGGGATTTTTAATTTTTTGCCGAGAAACTGGGTCAGGTCGTTTTCGGACAGAAACCCCAACTCGATGAGATTGGTCCCCAGCCGCCCGCCCATTGTCACTTGCCGTTCGAGCGCTGAAGAAAGCTGCGACTCCGTGATCCTTCCGGCTTTGACGAGATATTCACCCAACCGCTCGGCCAAGGACATTCTCCGTATGCGACACCGTCATAACACCCTCGGCAGAAAAAGTCAATCGGCCCGGCGGATTTTTAATACTCTCTCCAGGACAAGGTGGTAAATGCAAACCCCACCTGCTGTAGCGCCGCCTGCACGGCGTTATTCACCGCGTTCTTGCTGTACAGAATCGTGGGATTCCCCGCCGCCACCTTGAGTCCCTGCGTTACCCCCTTAACAGCGAGGGAGCCCAGCAGCCAGGCGCCGCCGTTCAGCGTGGCATCGCCCATCACATAAACCAGCCCCCGGAACTCGAACTGGGAGGTAATCTTCATGTTTCCGGTCACGATCAGAATGCCCGAACCGGCCGGACAGCCCGCAATCTTATTCGGCATATAGTCCTGAGCGCTGGCGGCATTGTCGATATAGGTGACGCCGGAAGGACAGGCGTTGGGATCGGTCGAGGCATGCGCCAGGATGCTGTCTGGATTGGTCGGATCCACCAAGGTCGGATCCACCCCAAGTATCGACGCCAGGCTTGGAAAGGAATAATTGGGATCCACTTTCTGCCAGCCGACGGTGCTATCACTGTTGCCGCCCCAGGCCTGAACCGCGGCGCCGGTTTGTTTGGTAGACGCGGTTGAAATGATGGCCGGGGCGCTGTCTGTTAACGTGGCCATTCCGGAGTAGGCCGCCTGATAGGGTGTGGTGGTCGTGGTACAAACTTTGGTTTTTCCCGATCCGGTGCAGTTTGTGGTGGTCACATTATCGGGGTCGGTTGCAAGACCGCATGTCCCGGTGCCCACTTGGCTGTAGTTATCGCAATTGTTGTTACTGTAAAGCCCGGTGTTGACCTTGGCGCTGTCCCCCACCACGGTGTTCTCGGAATGGTTGAAACCGCTGATAAAGCCGGACCCGGCCATATCCACCGCGATACCGGCCTCGACCGCGGCATTTGCGTTGGGATTGACCGGAAATCCGGTCGTCTCGAGCTGGATATTTTTGGTCGCCTTGCCGCTGTGGCCGACCGCCTGCACCAGCCAGATCGCCAGATTCTTGCTGCTGCCGGCCGGCGGGGCGACATCCATCACCCCGGCCGTTTTCGTCCCGGCTCCGACTCGCAGCGGGTTTTTTGAATCCCCGTTGTAATAAACCAGATCCATATAGTCGCCGTCGCCGTTTAAATCGGCGTTCGCGATTCCCCAGTTCTTCAGGTCCATCTCGGTCACATACCGGATGACGACGGGCGAATCCTTCCCGCTGTTGTCTTTAAGGTAGTTGACGCTCGGTTGATTCTTCGTCGGCATAATGCTCCGGACGTTGTGGGCGCCGGCGGGGGGCGCCCCCAGATAGATATCGTACTCCCATCCTGCTGTGGGATTCCCTGCCACGCCGGGATCGGCGAGGTAGGCGTCCATCGTGACGCCGTCCACGGTTGCATAACTTCCGCCGTTTGCGATCGTGTTCGTGCCCAGCTTCGGCAGCGAGGCCCGGAAGAGCGCCTCCTTGATCCCGGCCTCGGCGGCCTGGAACGCCTGGCCGTCCGTCCGCTCGTTGGAGGTGATCTGAATCTCGGTCGAGGTGGTCGAGATCGCGGCCAGCCCCATGACGGTCATGAGCACCAGGAGCATCATCGCCACCACCAGCGCCATTCCACGTTCGTTTTTTAGATTTGTCTTCATGGCAGTCCCCTCCCATGCCTCTTAATGATCTTAATTGCAATTGACTGTTTGTAACCCCAAACAACTCCCAAACGATATGGCTGGGAGCGCGCAGCTCTTGGTCGCGAATCCTGATTTTGCCACCGTCGCGGTCACGGTCGCATCTCCTGTCCAGACGTAGGGCGTGGTGAAGGCGAAGGTCCCCGTGGCACCCGTGGCGACCGATCCGCTGACCGGGCCTCCCTCTCCGGTGACGTTGAAGGAAACCGTGGCGCCCGAAACCGCAACGTTACTCGGATCCGTCACCGTCCCGGAAGCGACGACCTGGTCCGGCGAGGGGCAGGCGGCGTCGGGATTCCGGCTTCCGCTCAGACTGATCTTAAAGTCGCGGGGCTGGTCATAGACAAAGACACCCGAATCGGGATAGATATCGAAGTTTCGTTTGAAGGGATCCGAAGTCGTCCCATCCATCGTCTCGATATAGTACCAGACCCGGTTGTTCGTGGTGGCCGGGATGACCAGACTCCAGGTATCTGTGGAACTATTGTAACTCCCCGTTACGGAATTGGAGTAGTTGCCGCCGCCGCCGGCCGAAGCAGGACGGGCCGGAGCCGCGGCCAGAAACGCCCCGTCGATATTATAATAGAGCTTCACATACGCAATCGAGATGGCTGATTCCGGAGTCACCCGCGTTGTCACCGTGACGTTGTTGCTTGTGTTCAGAACAATCGCTCCGGGCGATTGGCTGGGGACCGTGTCGGACAACGGCTGGTCCTGCACCGTGTCGGCCGCGCTGATCGCCGGATTCTTCGGTACGGAAATCGAGCCGGCCGTCTTCACGCTGCAGATCCCGTTCGTCCCGCTCGCCGCCGCGTCCTGCTCGTCCAGGCTGAGGATCGTCATCGTCTCGCTGGCGACCGCATCGGGGTCCCGCATATCTATCGTGCTTGTGACCGAACCGGTCCCGTCCTTGAAGGTGAGACGGATATATCCCTTGTCGGCGTTTCCCCCGGACCCGGCCTTCTGGATTTTTGGAATCTTATTGAGCGTCAGCTGGGTCCCGATTCCGACCCGGCCTGTCGGCGATCCCGCGACCGAATCCCACTGCCCGATCAGGTTTTTGCCCGAGTCCAGCACCTCCAGTTTTTCAAGGAAGGCGTTGTTGTTGTCCCAGGACAGCGTGATCTCGTTGAGATTCAGATCCTTCACCGCATTGGTGTTTTTGATCCCGAACCGCACGATTTGGTGGATGTCGTTCACGGTCGAGATATCCGACGTGACCGGCACGGAGGGGTCCACCTCGATCCCGCCGTTTTTGATCGTGAGCGGGATCGTCGACGAGGCCGAGTACTGCTCGCCGTCCATCGCCAGGACCTTGAAGTCATACTGGGCGTCGCAGAATCTCGCGGTGTCCAGGTGCGACGGGCTGATCGGATCGGTGGGGAAATGGTAAAACTTGTCGATCCCCCTCGGGGCATAATCTATATTGGCGGCGTTGGTGGGGAACAGGACGTTGCCGGGATTCGACCCGGTCGCCGCGGTGCCGTACCGGACGTCGGCCGTCCGGTCGGCGCCTCCGGAATCGTTGATGAAGAACTGGACATTGGCCGACACGCCCTTGACCGGATCATAGGCGACGGAATCATAGGCCGGCGGATTTTTATAATCGTACCCCTGCGCGGCAAAGGTGTGCGAATCCGGCGTGCAGTCGGTCGGGGCGGCCACCCAGGTGATGTATTGCTGCGCCGAAGGGCTGAGCAGACCGAGCACCGCCGAACCATCGGTGAGCACATAGCTTCCCGCCGTCCCGATCCCCGGATAAATCCGGTGCGCCGCATCGGCCGGATCGAGATGGGGCGCGCAGGACCCGGTGAAGACGCTGTCGATTCCGCTGGGGGTTTCATCGCCGCAGGCCGTCGCCACATCGTCGTAGGCCGCCACCTTCACCTCGTAGGTCGTGTTCGGGTCCAATCCGTTGACAATCTGCGTGTCGGATACGGGCAGCGGCGTGGCGAAGGGAATATCGACCGACAGCGTCCAGGACAAGGCCCCTTTCACGCGATAGTAGATCCTCACGCCCACCGGCGTGCTCTGGCTGGGCGAAGGCGCCGCCACGGTCCATCCGATAATGATGTTGGAGGTGTCGTCGCCGGCCTCCAGGTAGGTGATCGCTGGCGCCGGAGGCGCCTTTCCGTTGTCGGGCGGCGTGACACCGGGGGAAAGGCTTCCATCCGGTTTGATGCTTTGGACGGTGGAGCGGGCGCTTTCAAGATTGCACTGGTCCAACACGCTCACCTGATAATAGTAGGCTGAACAGTTCAAGGGCGGGGAAGGTACTCCGGCAATGACGGTGTTCGCGGCATTATCGTCGTACTGGGTGGTTTGGTTCACCCCGCCGCCGAGAATCTGCGAGATCGGAAGGGCGAATTCGTTGGCAATCATGACGGCGCCGCTCATATCGGCCGCCTGGGATCGGTAGAGCCGGAACCCGGCCAGACCGGCCGCAGTAGTGCCGTCGGTATAGGTCAAAACCTGGCCCCAACTGACCGAGACCTGATTGTCGCTGGGTTGGCCCAGCGGGTTGGGAGGAGAAGACGGGATCTTGGTCGGCGCTCCGACAATGACGGGCGATCCGGCCGCGACCACCGGATCGGCCGGGGGGTTGCCGTTTCCGGCGTTGCTGTCGCACAGGTTGCCGGCGCTGTCGTACGAGGTAGCGGCGATATTCCAGCTCCCGATAACCGGAACGGAAAGGTCATACTGGAAGCTGGTCTTGTTGGGATCATTCGTGATATTCACAAAGGAAGAGGTGCTGGTATTGATCGCGCTCTGACTGTAATAGATGAAGAACCCGGCTATATCGTTTGTGGGATCGGGCGGCCGGCTCCAAGTGACCCGAATCACCCGGCAGCCCCCCGTGATGAAGGCCGTCACATTGATGGGACAGGGAGGCGGTGTCGTATCCTTGGCCTGGCCGGACGTGTTGCGAAGGACCACCTCGCCGGTCAATGTCCGCCGCCGGTAACCGTCTTTTTTAACGGGGTCTGTAAAGTTTTTGTCCGGGGTGTCCGTTCTCACGGTCAATTGAACGACGGCGCGCTTGATTTTCGTTATATCAAGCGGTTGGCAAAGAGCTGTTCCCAGCTGGCAGTTGGCCGAATTATAGAACGTGGTCTTGACAGACTCGATATTGGCCCCAAAATTGGCCACCGTCCCATTATTCAATTGCCGGGTCAGCGTGGGATGTAGGGGGTCGGTGGTCGAGTCGATCTTATAGGTGACCGTATCAGGAGCCGTGGCGTTGTCCGGAATAAAATCGCCCCGGATGATCAGTGTCTGGCCGACCGAGAGATCGATCGGATTGGAAACAAAATTCAATATCGGGGCGGTACCAGTCGGGTTGTTGGGCGCGTAACCGGCCATCCGGAACTCCCGCATGAACTGGTCGATCACCACCCGGGACGTCTGCTGCATATCGGCCACCTGGTCCTGAACAGAGGTGGACCGAACGGTATTGATGTAGATCTGGTACACCCCGGCGAAGACCAGTCCGGTGATCAGCAGGGCTATAAGAAGCTCAACCAGCGTGGCGCCCCGTTGGGCCTGGCTCGGTTTTATTATTAGGTTGCGGTTCATGGCTTCCCCTTTGAGGGTTAAAAATTCCCCGTGATGGAATCGATTCGGACCACATGGATATTCTTGTTCGTATGAGTCGTCAGATTGCATTCATTGGCGGCCGGAACTCCCCCCCAGATGGCACAGGCTGTCAGCCAGATCAATTTCGGTTGCGGGTAGTTTCTTTTCACTCCCCAAACCAGCGTCATTCCGGGCGGAAGCGGGTTTGCAGCCGGCGGACTGGCGTATTGATAGGTCCAGAGCCCATCGCCCCCTCCGCCGGTATAGGCATCCCCTCCCGTCCCGCCGTCATTGGGCCCGGCGGAATCCGCCATTCCGATCGGCGCGGCGGTACAGACCACCGGATACCCTCCCGTGCTGCAGGTCTTAAAAAGATCGGTATAAGCTTGATTCCGAAGTTCCTCGATTTTGTCTTGTACCAGCGCGGATGCCTGCGTCATTTGATTTCCGAAGGCGTTCCCTTTAACTGATTGGAGAATCATTCCGGAGACTCCCATCAGTCCGAAAGCGAGAACGACCATCGCAATCATCAACTCCAACAGCGTGAATCCAGACGGATTATTCAGCCGCGATTTTAAGTTTTTCATTTCCTTCTTCATTTCCATTGCCCTTTGTCCCATTTGTACAGCCGGGTCCTTCCGCTGCTTCCTTCCACCTGGGCGCAATAGACCTGCTGTTTAGAATCGTAAATATTCATCACATAGACCGCCCCGCTCCAGAAATTGTTGTCGCCGTCCACGGAAGAGCCAAGACGATTGAATCTGGCTGTGTTCTTGACGAAATTAATGGGATCCGTGGAGGTCGCCCCTATGCAAACCTGGTCGGCCGGGCCGATACTGAACTGAACACCATTATAGTTTTGTGTGAAGTCCACTGTTTTTTCGGCCGTGCCAGCCGAACAATCCATTACGGCGCCTGTTTCCGGACGCAATGTATAACTCTCTCCGGCTTGGTTGAAACAGAGCAGATAGCTCGCATTATTGGCCACGGCCTTGGCCCGTGCCATACGGAGATCCCCGAGCAGACCTTGTGCAACCGCATTTGCCTTTTGACGAGGAAGATCCGAAATATACATCGGGATCGCAATGGCCGCGGTGATGATGATTATCGACAGGACAACCATCAATTCAACCAATGTCAGCCCCTTTTCAGTTGCCAGATTCGTCATCGAATTCTCCGCTGCAATGGTAAGAATGCAACCGATATGCCATGTTCATGTTTAACCGATATATATTAAACACCTTAATAATCAATAAGTAAATAGGAAATCACATGATACAGCGATGTCGTCTGATTGGGTTTGCCCGTCTTTGTATTGGGCGAATATGTAATGGATTACATATCGAACATCCGTTATTACAACTCTTTTTTGCCTATGCTATCGAATATTATAATACGGCAAAGCAAGATGCTTGGCAGGTTCAACAGCATGGATTGACAACAGAAATATTAGACGCTATTCTGAGATCGCTCTCAATCTATAATAATAGCCTGCTACCCATTTAATTAAACAAGAAGGAGGGAGAAAATGAGTCAGATCATTCGGAAGGTTGATTATTTTTATATCAAGTCCGCCAATAAATCGGGAGAGGGTGCACGGGTGTTACGAGCCATTCAGGATGAAGGTATCAATCTGTTGGCGTTCTCAGGATTTCCTCAAGGACGGAAGGCACAGATTGATTTCATCCCGGACGATCCGGTAGCATTTGAATCCGCCGCAAGACGCGCCGGGCTGAAACTGAGCAAAAAAAAGAGCGGCTTTCTAGTTCAAGGGGAGGATCGGCCCGGAACGGTCGCGGCGATCATGGGAAGGCTGGCTGATGCGAAGATCAATGTGACCGCCATTGATGCCGTCTCGGCCGGCGAAGGTCGTTACGGCGCCATTCTCTGGGTAAAACCGAAAGATGTCGCAAGAGCAGCTCAGGCTTTGGGCGCGTCTTAAAAACAAACCGGGCTGCTGCCCTTATCGTATATACCAGCTTCCTTTGAGCATGGTAACCGTTGGAAGGCCCGGATAGTAGCCCTTGCGCAGGTCCGCATCATACCAGACTTCAGGCTGGCCGGACCCGGCGAAGCCTTGCTGCGCGATCAAGGCCCCGAACACGTTAGGGCGGCCCTCCACGCTAAGGAGCCCGGCAACAGACAGGATGCCTTTCAAATGAATGGCTGAAAGAACGACGGTCTGTCGGGTGGATGGATCATCCGATCCTTCGACGGGAGGAGTCCGAACTTCGATGGATCGACCGGGACCCAACTCTCGAATGGCCAGGTGGGCCTGAACGGAGAAGATCCCTTCTATATAGTCCACCGGAAGATCCAGTGTGGCGAGATTGGTTCCATCCGGAGGCTTTTGGTCCACGGTATCGATAAAAACGAATCCTCGACGACTTCCAATTCCATCGGGTGTCAGCGCCTGCAACGGGGTCGTGCGACGGGCAATATCCAGTACCCCGTCACGATACAAGAATCCTTCACGGTCCGTTCCGAAATAAACTCCCCAGGTTTTAGCAAACGTCTTCAGACTCTGATAATCCCACTTGTCCAAGCCAAAGCGCAAATCCCCCCAATGAATCAGACTGGGCAACGGGCCATTGGTACCCGGGCCGATCTGGACCGCGGCCGCTGTCGGAGGAACGGGACTCGGAATGATTTCCATGATTACGGTCCGACTGATTCCGGATCCGGTTGTGCCGGTTGCCTCTACAGTAGCAATGGCGCCAGGGGTGATGGGACTAAAAAGCTTCAGACTAGTCAATGTTCCCAGGCCAGCAAACACCCCGCCCAGCCCGTCCGGACTTGCCTCGGTGGACTGATATAAAAAGTCCGGCACTTCCCCCGTCCCCAAAAACTGACTTTGCCCCTTTTCATTGAAAAACGATGCGGCCCCCCAGGAATCGCTTTTACGTCTGGCAAGAAAAATTTCTGCTCCCCCGATCGGTTCTCCTTGGGGAAAAACCCCGATCGCCGGAAAGGTTTGAGGTTCCTGAAACCACTGGAGCATCAAAGCCGCGCCTGATTCGGCGATATACTGGGCCTGAACCGAGGCCTTTTGATTGGCCGCAATGCCTATTTCATCAACCGACCATCGAAATGTCGCAAGTCCCAACAGCGTGATCAGAAACAGCAAACCCGCCGTCATAATGAAGGCCGTCCCGGCCTCTTTCTTCAAGCGACTCATGATCCATTCATCCATTTCTCAGATAGACTTCGGTTTCCAGGAACCGGATTTTATCCGGTGTCCTAGCCATCCGGGCGGTCAAATGTATCCGTATCCGGCGAATATCCGCAAAGGTCGTGGTAGATTGTCCATTTTGATTCAAGTAGACCAGTTCCAAGTCATCCAATCCCTCGGCCACCGAATTGGCGCCTCCATCCACAGTTCGAATGAGTTTAAATTGAGCGGCAGCTGCCGGTTTGAGGGCATATCGTATATGGTTAATGACCTGGATCGTGCTGTTTGGAGAAAAGTTGTTTGTGATGCCTTCCGTTAATTGCAAATTGTCGATCCCTCCATCCTGGGCCAGGACATGCCGTTCACAACGATCCAGAGAACAGATCGAGATGGTCCTGCCCAGTTTAAATTGATCCGAACCGTTTTCGTATCGGATGGAGAGCTGTTTCAGACCGTCAGGCGCGGTCTCGGTCAATCGAGCGGCAGCCGCATGCAGGTTCGCAAGGAACTCCACTTCCTGTCCGGAAGCCTTTAGGATTCTTACATCGCCTTCCGGCAGGCCGAACCCAAGCAGCGCTATCTCACGACCCATGAAATCCGCAGCAGCCCGGACCTGCTGCTGCGCCTCCGCCGTGTCTTCTTGACGCACGGCCCATTGATGCTGAAGGATTAAAAACCGCATCCCGCCGGCGGCCACCAACAAGAAAACTAGTGAGGAAACCATAAGCTCGACCAGCGAGGCACCGCGCAAATTTCTAATGTCCGGACTTTCGAACCCCTTCATGGCACAACTCCCTCGGATCGGACCGTTACAAGCTCCATCCGGTGAGGCCGACCTGCTTTATCCGGCCATGCAACCGCAACACGAATCGTCAAGCAACGCGCCTCGGGCGTATCGGGTAGAACCTTCCAGGTTCGGACAAATCCGCTCAGATCCTCCTGCCCCTCCAGATCTCCGCGAACCAGGTCTGAATACGTCATCGAAACTTTCTCTTCCATCTTGGCCTGCACAAACCCAACCGCAGTCGAGAGGCGGCGGCCGGCGTCCAGGCCGGTTTGACCCGCTTGGGACATTCCCAGTCCGCCGATCATTCCAATGGCCAAAATAAACATGCAGACCAAGACCTCGATAAGGGAAACACCCGCCTGTTTCCGAATCAGAGCAAAATTCATGTCAGTTTCACCCTCCCCGTGGCCACAAGGCTGATCTGACGCTCTTACCCGGATTTATTTCGTAACAGAATCGTGGTCCAGTTGTTGGTCGTGCCTTGAGGATAAAACGTGAGTGTCCGTCCTCCGGAAGAGCTGACAAGGTCAATCTCTCCAAATCCCTGGCGACGGTCTTGAAGATCCCGCACCCAGCCGATAGCTATTCCAGGCCGGGACTGCCTCTCAATCCGATAGCGATCTGTTTCCAGGTCCAGAATCACAGAAACGGGCTGGCGCTCCGCCAGGGACAGCTGCCGGGCCCAACGAAGGTCCGAAACCAAGTCTCGGGCCGCGTGGTTGAGCCGATGATGCGGAAGCTGGGACAGGAAACCGGCGGAGGCCAGCCCGGAGAGGATCACCGTAATGGCCATCACGATTACTAACTCGATGAGACTGACTCCCTGCTCTGAATGGATTACGCAACGCATGCCCATTCTGGATTACAAGTTCCGTGCCGACCGGACTACTACAAGCAGATAGGAGAGAACTCAGGACAGGCAGCAATAATGAGAGAGGCTATTAACCGAGGAAAACAAAGAAAGAAATAGGACGATCGGGTCGTTGATCATTCATCGGCCCAACGTTATATGGGACCTGATGCGCGCCGAAGATCCGGAACGTTCGTTCAGGTTAGTGAATACGGATTCAGGCCGAAGGCTTGTCTTCCATCTCTTTCTCGAGCTTTCGAATCCATCGGTAGGTGCGGTTTAGAACCCGTGCGGCTTCGGTTTTACTTCCGTATTCCAGAATGGCCCGCCGGGCCATGGCCCACTCAATTTTCCGAAGGAAGGAATTCATCGAGCCTTCATTCTTCATGGCGCCCACAAGGGCCTGCCATTCAATCCGGTCGATCATGTCTTTCACATTCGGCCCGGCCATTTTATTTTCCAACGGATCGGCCGGGGATGGCACGGGCGATGCTTGAACCCCGTTGCGGATTTCAAGCGGCAGGAATTCCGGGGTCAGGGTCGTCTGGGAGGCCGGAATCAAGGTCACGGCTCGCTCCAGCACATTTTCCAGTTCACGGATATTCCCCGGCCAGGAATAACCCCGAAGGCAATCCAGAACGGAGGACGGAAGGGTTTGAACATCCTTCCGAAGACGCCGGCGGAATTTGGCTAGAAAATGTTCGGCAAGGGCCGGAAGATCTTCCGGACGCTCCCGCAACGGCGGCAGATGAATTGGGATCACATGGAGCCGGTAATAGAGATCCTTTCGAAACGCCCCCCGTTCGATCAAGATCTTCAGATCTTGATTCGTCGCGGCGATGATCCGGACATCCAGTTTGATCGGATCGTTTCCTCCCACGCGCACAATCTCTCGCTCCTGCAAAACCCGGAGGAGTTTGACCTGAACGGCCGAAGGGATCTCGCCGATTTCATCCAGAAAAAGCGTGCCCCCGTTGGCCCATTCAAATTTCCCGATCTTGCGGTTCAGTGCGCCCGTAAAGGCCCCCCGTTCATGGCCGAACAACTCGCTCTCCAATAATCCTTCCGGTACGGCGCCGCAATTGATCGCCACAAACCGCCGATCACGCCGGTCTCCGGCATGGTGGATCCGTCGCGCAATCAGTTCCTTGCCCGTGCCGGTCTCTCCCGTAATCAGGACCGTGGAATCGGATGGAGCCACCTGATTCACCAGATCTAAAACGGCCCGCATCGCCGGACTTTCCCCGAGTGGTTTCTGGGACGTCCATCCCTGGTTCACCTCTTGAACCTCCCGGCGGAGGTAGACGTTCTCAACGGTAAGGGCCTTGTTCTCGACGGCATAGGCCAGAAGCCGTTGCTGGGTCGCCTTTAATTCTTGAAGGTAAGCAAACAGGAGATACGTTATTTTCTGGATCCTCTTTTCAATCCCGTCCGATGGGGACACGGACCGTTTACGTTCCCGCCAGTAAAATCGGTACCGTGAATAGGGGGCCTCGTAGAATGTACCCTCTCGAAAGACATATTCAAGAGAGCCGGAACGCAATGCACCGCCCTGAACGACGCGAAGGACTGAGGAGACCGGATCGGATTGAATCCGCGAGCTCAGCACACGAGGAACGAGCGCATGCCAAAAAGCCCGTCCATCCGCTCGGACCCGGGGTTCGAGAATCACGCCGCCTGAGACCGCCCGGCTTGTATCGGCGGGAAGGCGATCTCTTTTCCCGAGTGCATCCGCAGAGGACCCGAGACATGGAATCTCTTCATGGTCCAGCTGCACCGGCCGGAAAACCGCAACCGTCCGATGCCCTTGGCTCTCCACGATTTTCAGTCCGTCGCCCTCCTGCTCGACGGCATACCCATCAAACTCGCCCACGATATCCCGGATGCGATATTGCAACAACTCCTCCTCAAAACGGGCCTCCTCAACGAAATCATAAAGCCGGACAAAACCCTCGTAATTTCCCTTCAGCATGAAGTGAGTGGCCAGAAGAGGACGGAATCCCGGATCGCACTGGGAGAGAACGACCAGCTCGGTATCGGCGGGATCTTTGGCAACGGCCTGAAGCCGCATAAAAGTCGTATAGGCGCCGGCCCAGAGACCGGAACAGAGCACGACGGTTCTAACATCATCAAAACTGCGGGCCATGATCTCAAAAATGGACGGGACACGAAGGTCGCCCGCCTGAGCCGAGCGGGTAAAATAATCCACCGCGGCTTCGCAGGCGATCTCCTTTCGGCCGGAAACTCGCTCGGCCGTGCGGAGCACCTCCCTCAGCACTTCTTCGGGAAGCCAGGCATGACTGTCCATGAGAAGCGACCGGGGATCTTTGAGGGATTCGTATCCTTCAATTCCCGAAAAAAACGAGCGGAAATCTATCTTTTGCATCGGAGAGGGGTAATGTCGTTGGAGATAATCGAGAAGAAGTTGGGTCAGGAAACCGGTGGCCCAAGCCGTCTGCGTCTGCATATCGCCTCCTCCCGGAGAGACTCTTTGGCTCAAGAGATTCTCCGGATTGATATGGGTGAGACTGGTAAGGACTGCTGTAGGGTTTCTTTACGAAACCGGCCCACTATACTTTAAGGCACCGGTTTTTTCAAGACATTTATTGAACGGGCGGCATTAATTGCAGTACCTTCAATGGGACCTCCGCTTTGAGCTCATCATTGATCAAAATCTTAAACTCGTAGTCGCCCGGATGTTCAAATTTCATCATATTGACCGTCAGGATATGGTTTGAACCGATCGCTTCCCCGGGCCGGCCCGGACCGAACGCGAACTCCCCGCCCAGAACAAACAATTTTTTACCGTCATCATCCATCAACTGGACCTCGACCTTTTTCTTTTTCCCGGCCTCCGAAATATCGGCCTCGAACCGCATCACGAGCTGCATCTGGGGATGGGTCACCGGAAATTGTTGTGCCTGGATCGAATCAAAGATTCCCAGGATGTTCAGCTTGCCTTCCCGCGTGATATTGGCCGCATCGGCCAACACCACAAACGTGACCTTCATGTGACCTCACCCTTCAACTTTAATAGATATCGAATATACAAAATCATGGGTTCTCTATCCCGTAATCCTTGATCTTCGTCAGCATCGTTTTATAACTGACCTTCAGGATCTCAGCAGCCTTGGTCTTGTTGCCGCCGGTTTCTTTCATAACCTTCCGGATCATCCTGGATTCGGCAAATTGGGTGGCCATGCTGCTGACGTCCTGAAGCGATCCCTCCATTGGAAGATCCGCCAGCCCGGCTTCGGCCAGTTCCTTCACACGAAGCCCCAGATGCTCGGGGGAAATCACCGGGCCGTCGGTTAAAATCACGGCCCGCTCGATGCAGTTCTGCAACTCGCGGACATTGCCCGTCCATGGATGCCGGACCAACAGCTCCATCGAGGCCGGGGAAAAGTTCTTCAGCTCCTTCTTCAGTTCTTTGCAATAATAATTCACGAAATGCTCCACCAGCGCCGGAATGTCGTCCGCGCGCTCCCGCAAGGGAGGAATCGTGACCGGGAAAATGGCCAGCCGGTAATAAAGATCCTCGCGGAACAGTTTCTGCGCGATCGCCGCCTGGAGATCTTTGTTCGTTGCCGCAACGACGCGGTCATCCACCTTGATCTTGACCGTGCCGCCCACGCGCATGAACTCCTCGCCTTCCAGGACCCGAAGCAGTTTGGCCTGGAGGGCCAGGTCCAGATCCCCGATCTCGTCCAGAAAGATCGTGCCCTTGTCGGCCAGCTCGAACTTGCCCATCTTTCGGGCCACCGCGCCCGTGAACGCCCCCCGCTCGTGTCCGAACAGCTCGCTCTCCAGCAGATCCCGTGGAATGGCGGCGCAGTTGATCGCCACAAACGCCTCTTCCTTGCGCGGACTCAAGTAATGAACGGCCCGGGCGAATAATTCCTTCCCGGTTCCGGATTCGCCCAACAGCAGAACGGTCGTATGGCTGGCGGCCACCTTCTGGACCTTCTCCACCACCTCCAGCATCTTCGGACTCTTGCCGATGATCTTGGGCAGCTTGAGATGTTTCGCGAATTCTTCGCGCAGAATGAGATTCTCGGTGACGAGTCGTTGCTTCTCCAGGGCCTTGTTGATCAAATGAATCAGGTGATCCGGATCAAACGGTTTTGTGATAAAATCGTAGGCTCCCTCTTTAACCGCTTTTACGGCCGTCTCGATCGTCCCGTAGGCCGTCATCAAAATCACGGGGATCAGCGGATTGTGCTCTTTGATGGCTTCCAATATCTCCAGACCGGATTTGTGCGGGAGCTTCAGATCCGAAACGATGATATCCAATTTTGACTCTTTGAATTTTTGCAGCCCTTCGCGACCGTCCCGCGCCACAATCACCTGATGGCCCTCGGCCTGCAAGGCTTGACTCAGCATCTGGGCCATGCTTTCTTTGTCTTCGATCACTAAAATGACGGCCATCCGGCCTCCTTTTTTATTCCGTTTAAGTCAATGGCAGGAAGATTCGGAACATGGTTCCCCGGCCTTCCTGGCTGTTCACTTTAATCCGTCCGCCGTGCGACAGCACAATTTTATGGACCAGGGCAAGACCCATGCCGGTCCCTTTTTCTTTGGTCGTAAAGAACGGCAGAAAAATCTTGTCGAGTTTATCCTTGGAAATCCCGACACCCGTATCCCGAATTTCAAGCGACAATTCTTTTCGGTGTCCTTGGGTACCGGTTTCGATGGAATCGTCGCGGTCCAGAATCGTCGCCCGGATCTGTAAATCCCCCCCTTCCGGCATCGCATCCATCGCGTTTTGAACCAGATTGCCGATCGCCTGACGCATCAGCACTTCATCCATTTGAAGGTCCGGCAGATCGGATGGAATCGAGACCTCCAGACGGGGCTTGACCCCTTCCGTCTGGGCCATCCATTGATCCAAAAGGCGGCGGATGAACGGTTCAAGAGCAACCGGGCGGAGCTGCAATTCGGCGTGCCGGCCGAAACTCAACAATTGTTCGATCAACCGGTTCATCGCCGAGAGTTCCCGCATGATGGAGGCGATCATCTCCTGGCCGGTATCGGAACCGGCGCCGGAAGACGGAAGTTTCCTGGACAACAGCTTGGCGAACCCCATCACGCTCCCCATATAATTTCGGAATTCGTGCGCGATCCCGGCCGACATCTCTCCCAGAGCGGTCAAGCGCCGTTTCAGTTCCACTTGTTCCTGAAGACTCTTGATCTCGGTCAGATCGGTGAAAACGAAGGTCGTCCCGATCAGAACCCCCTGACGGTCCCGAAGCAGCGAGGTGCTGACGCCAACCCAGAGTCGCTGTAAACCCGATCCCGGCTCCGATGATGCCGAGCCAGGCCGGCTGTGAACCGGTCGGGTCAGCTCCAGCTCCTGCCGGGTAATGGTGGCCTGACGGGTCAGCGCCTGATCGAGCAGAGGGATGATGCTGCTCTGCGCCCCGAACAGGTCCTCGCAGGTTTTGCCGACAGCGTCCGAACGCGACAGACCCAGAATCCGTTCGGCGGCATGATTGAATGTGGTGATGACCTGACCGGGATTGAAGGTGATCACGCCGCTCGTCACGCTCTGAAGAATGTTCTCATTATAACTTTCGATCTCGGCCGCCCGATCCTCCGCAAGGGTCCTCAAATGCTCCAGGTCCAGTTCCTTCTCCTTGAGTTCCCGGACCAGCCCGTGAAAGGTGGCGATCACCGCAGCCGTCTCGCCCGTGGAACCTCCGGCTTCGGCGCCGGGCCGATGTCGCCCGATCACGGTGCGGATGGAATAGAAACCCAGCACAACGATCATCACAGCCCCGGCCACCTTTAACAGCAATGCCGTGGCCGCCGCGCCGCCGGCATCCAGCGACTTCACCTCAAGATCCACCCGGAGCACCCCGAATAGGGCGCGGCTTGAATCTCGAAGCGGGATAAAATAGGATCGGACCCGCCGCCCGGACAGATCGGGATAAGGACCAGTCATCAGTTTCGCGCCGTTCCAAATCTCCCGGAATTGAGAGGGCGTTGTTCCTTGGAACGGGTCCCCGGCGGCCATTCGGTCCCGGGCCAACGTGTCCATGAGAGAGTGCCCGTCGCGGTCCAGAATGGAGATTCGAAACGCGCCGTACCGACCGGCCAGAACCTGGAGGGATAGAGGATCGGCCAGCGTCCTGGCCGCATCGGCCCGGATGTCGGACTCGATGGTTTGTGTCATCACCATCAGTCGCCGGCGGGATTCCTCCGTCCAGTAGCGATTTGCGGTCTCGAACAAAACGGCCGTATGGATTCCCCAAAGCACGGCGAACAGGAACGCGAAGACCGCCGCCAACTGAAAGAGGTGGGCCAAGGCCATGGCCCCCCGATCGTTTAGATTCCTGGCGGACATGTTAAAATGCACCGAGGTGTTGATACCAATTCCAGATCGCCGGTCCCGCAAAGAGAGAAACGACGGCTCCCAGGCTTAAGAACGGACCAAACGGAACAGCATGTTTTCTGGACTTCCCCTTGAAGGCCATCAGAAACAGCCCGACGACGGAACCGGCCAGCGCCCCGATGAAAATGGTCAGCAACACCTGTTTCCAACCGAGAAAAGCGCCGATCATCGCGATCAGCTTGATATCGCCTCCGCCCATCCCGCCCCGACTCAGCACGGCCACTCCATAGAACAACGACCCCCCCAAGAGGAAACCGATCAGGGCATTCAAAAAACCGAGGGGCAGGACGACCGATGACGCCAATCCGATGACGATGCCGGGCAATGTGATCCGATCCGGGATGATCTGGTGATCCAGATCGATGAACGTGATCACCAACAGGGATGAGTAAAGAAGCGAATAAACGGCCGTTGGGAAGCTGATCCCAAATCGCCAGACCAGCAGTACATAACCGACGCCGTTCGCAAGCTCCACCAACGGATACCGCCACGAAATGGGCTGACCGCAGTCCCGGCACCGGCCGCGCAGGACCAAGAAACTGATGACGGGAACGTTATCCCGCCAGCGGACCGGATGACGGCAGGACGGGCAGCGAGACGACGGCGCCATCAGGGATTCGTCGATCGGGAGGCGATGGATGCAGACATTCAGGAAGCTGCCGATGATCAATCCAAAGACCAGAGCGACCGAAAGGCTGTATAATAGGCTGTACTCCATGAGGATCCCTTCAGTGGGCGGCCGAAAACGCCTCACTATAGCACAGATCATCGACGCCATCAAGCCGGGCCGTGACTCATTAACTTGACAGTCATTTTTATAACACGTTATAATCAAAAAGTTTCTGACTCACACGAACCTCTTTCAGGGACCGTCCACCATGTCCACAAAAATTGCCGTGATCGGCGGCGGAAACTGGGGCACCAGTTTAGCCTTTCTCATGGCCGATAAGGGTTTCAACGTTTCGATCTGGGTTTACGAAAAAGAACTCGTCGCGGCGATTAATGAACGGCACGAAAATATCTTGTTCATGCCGGGGGTCGCGCTCTCGCCCAAGATCCGAGCGACCTCCTCTCTGGAAGAATCCATCGCGGGCGCCGAGGCGGTGGTGTTTGTCGTCCCATCCCATGTGGCCCGAACGGTATTGATAAAGCTGGCGACGCTTCTTCCCAAGACAACGCCAATCATCAGTGCCACCAAGGGGATTGAAAACGACACGCTCCTTTTGATGTCACAGGTGATGGAGGAAATCCTCCCGGCTTCCCGTTCCAACATCGCCGTTCTTTCCGGACCCAGTTTCGCCAAGGAAGTCTGCCAGCGCCACCCGACCGCCGTCTCGCTCGCGGCGAAAAACCGCAACCTGGCCGTACGGCTGCAGCCCCTTTTTATCACGCCCTATTTCAAAACATTTACAACGACGGATATCATCGGAGTGCAACTTGGCGGCGCGTTGAAAAATGTGATCGCGCTGGCCGCCGGCGGGGCGGACGGCCTCGGTTTCGGCCACAATACCCGGGCCGCGCTCATCTCCCGCGGGCTGGCCGAGACCATCCGGCTGGGACAGGCTCTGGGTGCCGACCCGAAAACCTTTTCCGGGCTGTCCGGACTGGGCGATCTGATCCTGACCGCCACGGGGGCCCTGAGCCGCAACCGAACGGTGGGTTATCAGATCGGTCTCGGCATGAAGCTCGCCGATATACTAAAAGAGATGAAGATGGTGGCCGAGGGCGTTCAGACCACACGGGCCGCCTACCACCTGGCCAAAAAACACGGCGTCCGAATGCCGATTGTCCAGGAGATCTATTCCGTCCTGTTCGAGGACAAAGATCCGCATCAGGCCGTCACGGATCTGATGGAGAGCGCCGCGGGGGATGAAGTAAGTTAGGATGAAAGGACCGTCCGGTTGACCACCCTGATGCTCTTTAGCCTGCTTGGCGGAGTCGCCCTTCTGCTCTACGGTCTTCAATTGGCTGGCGACGGGCTGCAGGGACTCGCCGGAGCGCAGCTCCGATCCATTCTGGCGACCTTTTCGAAAAACCGTTTGCTGGGATTGGCGGCCGGCGCCTTTATTACGGCCGTCATCCAGAGCAGCAGCGCGACAACGGTAATGCTGGTCGGATTCACCAGCGCCGGCTTGATGACGCTTTCCCAAACGGTCGCGCTGATCCTGGGCGCCGATATCGGCACCACTCTCACGGTCCAGTTGATCGCCTTTCAAATTACCGATTATGCGCTGGCCATTCTGTCGGTCGGCTTCGCCCTCTTTTTCTTCGGCAAGCCACGCCGTCTTAAACTGACCGGAACGGCCCTCTTCGGCTTTGGACTGATCTTCTTCTCCTTAAAACTCCTGTCGGATGGCATGGCGCCGCTCAAGGACAATGCCTTGGTGGGCCAGATGCTGTTGAGCGTCCGCGATGCCCCGATCTGGGGCATCCTGCTCTCGGCCGCCCTGACCGCCCTTCTCTCCAGCAGTGCCGCCACAATCGGGATCGCGATTGCGTTTGCCACGCAGGGACTACTGCCTCTGACCTCGGCCATTCCGATCATCCTGGGAGCCAACGTCGGAACCTGCGCCACGGCCTGGATAGTCAGCCTGGGTACGACGACCGAGGCCAAGCGCGTGGCTCTGGCCCATATTCTGTTCAAACTCCTTGGGGTCCTTCTGGTGTTGCCGTTCCTCCATCTGTTTGAGGGATATGTCGGCCGGACTTCGGACAACATCGTCCGGCAGGTCGCAAACGCACACACGCTGTTCAACTTCGGGATCGCGCTTCTTTTCCTGCCGTTCACCGGGCCGCTCGCCCGGCTGGTCGCCTGGCTGCTTCCCGAGAAGCCCTCGCTGGAAGAATATTCACGGCCGAAATACCTGGACCCGCTGGTACTGGATTCGCCGGCCCTGGCCTTGGGTCAGGCCACGCGGGAAGCCCTTCGGATGTCGGACATTGTTCTGGACATGTACCGGGAAACGATCCGCGTTTTCACGGAGAACAACCAGGAGGTTCAGGAGCAGATCGAACGGAAGGACGACTGGGTGGATACATTAAATCGCGAGATCAAACTCTACATCACAAAGCTCTCGGCCAAGTCGCTCACGGAGGAACAGTCGGAACGGGAGGTGGCCCTTCTGGCCTTAAGCAGCGATCTGGAAACCATTGGCGACATCATCGATCGGAACTTGATGGAGCTGGCCAAGAAAAAAATTTATAAAGGCCTCCGGTTCTCGGATCGGGGGCTGAAGGAGATCGTCGAGCTTCACAACCGCGTGGGGCAGAATTTCGAACAGGTGATCTCGGCTTTTGCGAGCCAGGATTCGGGACTGGCCCAGCGCGTGATCCAAGCCAAGGACGAGATCACGCATCTCGAACGCGAACTGCGCGCCGCGCATATCCAACGGCTGCATGACGGGCTTCCGGAATCAATCGAGACCAGCGCGATTCATCTGGACATATTAACGAACCTGGTCCGAATCAATCACCACGTGACCAGCATCGCGTATCCGATTATTCAATCGGAATAGACGATGGACTCGATGGCGATTCAGAAATTGCTGGCCCGGGTAAAAAAAGGTGACCTCTCCGTGGACGCGGCCATGAAGCGGCTTCGGCATATGCCCTATGAACCGCTGGGCTTCGCCGCGATCGATCACCATCGGTCCCTCCGCCAGGGACATCCCGAGGTGGTATTCTGCGAGGGAAAGAGGCCTGATCAGGTCCTGGCCATCATCCGCCGGATGAAAGCGGCTGGCCATCCGGTTCTGGCGACACGGGCCACGCCCAAATTATTTCAGACCGTCAAGCGGATGGAACGCGGAGCGCTCTACCACGATTTGGCCCGTGCGATCACGATTCCCCGGAAGAACCGTCCGGAGCTTCCGCGTGGATCGAAATCGGCCGGCGGGGTTTTGATCATTACGGCCGGGACGTCGGACATTCCGGTGGCGGAGGAAGCGAAGGTCACCTTGGAATTTCTGGGCGGGAGCGTCGAAACCATTTATGATGTCGGCGTGGCCGGCCTCCATCGCCTCTTGGATCACCGTTCGCGCATCGAGGCGGCCCGCGTCCTGATCGTGGCGGCCGGAATGGACGGCGTACTGGCCAGCGTGATCGGCGGCTGGGTGGACAAACCGATCGTGGCCGTGCCGACCAGCATCGGCTATGGCGCCAGCTTCGGCGGCATTGCGGCGCTCCTGACGATGCTGAATTCCTGTGCCGCCGGCGTGGCGGTCGTGAATATCGACAACGGCTTCGGTGCGGCCATGCTGGCGCACCGGATCATGAGAACGACGATTTGAAATTTTAGATTTGAGATTACTACAAATAGAAACGAGGTCATATGAAGATTGCCTACTTTGACTGCTTCTCGGGCGTCAGCGGGGATATGATCCTGGGCGCCATGGTGGATGCGGGACTTGAACTCCCGCGCCTCAAGATGCGGCTGAACCAACTTCCCATAAAGGGGTTCGAGCTTAAAACTCGTTCGGCGCAGCGCGGGCCTTTTATCGGGACGAAGGTGGACGTGCATGTCCAGCCTCAAAAACAGAAATCCTATGAAATTCGCGAGCTGGAAAATGTGATCCGTCACAGCAGGCTGGACGATTCGACCAAAAAAACGGTCGAGGCGATCCTGGAGCGATGGATCAAGGCCGAGATCAAGGCCCACGGCTCGGCCAAAGACCTCCGGTTTCAGGCCGATCAGGCCATTGATCTGTTGATCGATATCGTCGGCTGCGTCCTGGGACTCAGTCTCATGGGGATCGATGAGGTGATGGCCTCATCCTTGAACCTTGGAAGCGGGGTGGTCGATGTCCACGGCCAGAAGGTCCAGGTGCCGGCGCCGACGACCGCGGAACTGGTCCGGGGGTTTACGGTCTATTCCAGCGGGCCCCGGCAGGAGTTGACGACCCCGACCGGGGCCGCGATCATTACCACGTTGGTCACCTCCAGCGGCCCTTTCCCCGAAATGCGTCTCCAGAAAGTCGGTTACGGCGCTGGAAACCATGAATTTCCCAACTGGCCCAACATGCTCCGGATGCTGGTGGGCGAATCCCAACAGATCACCCAGACAGACCGGATGATCCAGCTGGAGACCAATATCGACGATCTCAATCCCCAGGTGTACGAGCACTTGATGGAACGTCTTTTTGCGGCCGATGCCATGGATGTTTACCTGACACCCATCACAATGAAGAAGGGTCGACCGGGGATTCTGTTGTCCGTCCTGGCCGAACAGCATCAGGCCGCGGCCCTGTCGGAGATTGTGTTTGAGGAAACAACCACGCTTGGAATCCGGCAGATGGATGTCCAGCGTCGTAAACTGCCCCGCGCCTCCCAGACGGTTGAGACCCGCTTCGGCCCCGTTCAGATCAAGGTCGTCACACGGTCCGGCGGCCTTCAGAAACGGCTGCCGGAATACCAGGACTGCAAACGGATTGCCCAGGAAACCGGCCTGCCGCTCCGGCAGATCATGGATGAGCTGGAGGCGACGCTCAATTCGCCGTCCCGCGGCCCGCGACAAAACCCGGCGAGAGGCTCTTCGTGAGCGGACTATGGCTGTTGCTGGGCCTGGTCATTATACTGAGCGGGTCCTACCTCTTTACCAACGGCATCGAATGGGTCGGGAAACGTCTCCATCTTTCCGAAGGCGTGGTGGGAAGTGTCCTGGCCGGGGTGGGCACGGCGATGCCGGAAACCATGGTCCCGTTCATTGCCATTTTTTTCGGAAACGGTAAGGCCCGTGAAAGCGTCGGGATCGGAGCGATTCTCGGCGCCCCTTTGATGCTGACCTGCCTGGCCCTCCCTCTCCTGGGGCTGGGCATACTCTTTTTCTCACGGCTAGGAAAACGGACCACCGAAATCCGACTGAATGCACTGCACGTCAGAATGGATCTGGGTGTCTTTCTAACCTCCTACGGAATCGCCTTGCTGATGGCCCTGCTCCCGGTTCGGGAGTCGGGGCAATGGATTCATCATGCCGCCGCCGGCATTCTGATTGGACTCTACCTGCTTTATCTGTGGCGTCTGCTGGGCAGGGAAGGGGCCGTGGGTGAAGATCTGGAGCCGTTGATCCTCTCCCGAAGCCTGACCCGAAATCATGACAGCCCACACACGGCCTTAATCCTAACGCAGGTCGCGCTGGGCTTCGGGCTTGTCATCGGCGGCGCGTACCTTTTTGTAGAGGGCATGCAACGGTTGTCCCAGATCCTTGACATTTCACCTCTCACCCTCTCACTGATTATTACACCGATCGCCACGGAGCTTCCTGAAACCTTCAACAGCTTTATCTGGATCGCCCAAGGCAAGGACACGCTGGCCGTGGCCAATATTACCGGGGCGATGGTTTTCCAAAGCACGTTTCCGGTCTCGATCGGACTCATCGGCACGTCCTGGCAACTGGACCGTTCCGGGCTGGCCAGCGCCGGCCTTGCGATCCTGGCCGCTTTTGTGCTATATAGCCTTATCCGATTCCGGGGTCGGTGGCACCCGATTCATTTAATCTTTTGCCTGGTTTTTTACTTGACGTACGTTCTCTATGCGTTTTAACCAGCGCTCTGTGGGCATCTTGCCCGGGAAGGAATCATTCCGGCCGTGAGATCTCTCCGAAATTCCCTTTCCCTTGCTCTCCTGATCTTCATCTTACTTCAGGCCAACCGATCGGTCTGGGGATTTGAGTTCAAAGGTTTTGCCGATGTCACCTACACCCGCAGCTCGGTTGATCCCGGTATCGATCCGGGCGGCCGAAACGGCTCGTTCGCTCTCGGCCAGTTCGATCTTTTTCTAACCCAGCCGCTTGAGAACCGGCTCGATGTCTTAAGCGAGCTGGTGGTGGAATCGAACAAGCTCGGGGATACGTTTATTGATCTGGAGCGCCTGCAGATCAGCTATTTTTTTAGCGATGCGCTCAAACTTCATGCCGGCCGGTTTCACAATATCCTCGGATACTGGAACACGGCCTATCACCATGCCGCTCTTTTCCCTACCACGATCGAACGACCCAAGTTTCTCGCGTTTGAAGATGACGGCGGGATCCTTCCGGTTCATCTGGTGGGCGTGTGGCTGTCCGGACAGGTCGCCACTGCGCTGGCCGAGATCGATTACGGCATCATGGCCGGTAACGGACCCAGCCTCAAGACCGATCAGGTTCGTTTTGTCCTGGATCCCGATAACATCTCCGATCCGAACAAGAACAAGGCCGTCTCGGCAAACGTCACCTTCAAACCGTCGATTCCGGCGGGGTTGGGACTCGGAGTTTTCGGTAATACCAGTCAGGTGCCGATCGTGGACAGCTCCATGTCGCCGATTCAGCAGGTGGACCAATCGATCCTCGGCGCGGATCTGTTTTATGACAACACCCTGAACGGATCAAGCGGTCTCGAGCTTTTGGCGGAGTATTACCGCTTTATGGACAAAGATTCCCAAGCGAACACCGGCAATTTCATCAGCACCGCCTACTATGTCCAGTCCGGTTACCACCTCACGGAACGATTCATCCCCTACCTTCGCTATGAACAGGTCCGGATCGAGGCCGGCGATCCTTATTTCCTCAAGCTCGGCACCACGAATTCAAACCGCTGGGTGTACGGGTTGCGTTACTCTTTAAACCCCAACAGCGCACTGAAGGCGGAAGTGAGGATCGTGGACCAGGTCGGGCTGGACCGATATAACGAGTACGCGGCCCAATGGGCCTTTGGATTCTAATGTTGCGAACAGCTCAAAAGACCGTCGTATCATGGATCCTTTTAATGGGGGCATTGCATGCATGGCCCCTGCAGGCCGACCTGGCCGCGCAAGAAACCAAGCGGGCGACGGAAACGATGGCCGTCGTCGCCGGGATGGGTTTTCCCAAAGACCGGATGACGATCAAGGAATTGAAAGCGATCTATCTGGGAGAAATTCAATTGCTGAAGGACCTCTGGATCCATCCGATTGATCAACGGGAGAACCGGCCGATCCGCAATAACTTTTTAGAGCAAGTCGTCAATATGACGCGAGACCGGTACATTGATTACTGGAACCAGCGGCTTTTCCGCTATGGGGGGTTCTCCCCCCTGCTGAAGAACAACAGTCGCGAGGTGATCGAAGCAGTCCGGGAACAGGATGGAGGCGTCGGTTACGTTTGGTTGGACGAAGCTCGTAACGAACCGGGAATCAAGATTCTTTTGACCCTGGACAAGCCATAATTCGACCTCGCTGGCGTGTTTGACAACCTCAGATCCCAATGTTAGAATCAGCCCATCTATTTCGTTCGCCTTACAGCCTTTTCAACCCTTCACAGGACCCTATCGGGAAAGGTTGGCCGGTTGGAACCCGTCAAGATCCTCATAGCGGACGACGAACCCTACATCGTCCGCTCGTTGTCCTATATCCTCCAGCGGGAAGGCATTTCCTTTGATATAGCCACGGATGGTCAACAGACCATCGAAAAGGCCAGGCGTCTCAAACCCAAACTCCTCTTCCTGGACATTATGATGCCCCGCAAGTCAGGGTTGGAAGTCTGCACCCTGATTAAGCAGGATCCCGCGCTGCGCGCGATTCATATCATCATGCTGACCGCTAAAGGACAGGAAGACGACAAACAAAAAAGTCGGTCGGCCGGGGCCGATGAGTACATTACCAAACCGTTCAGCCCCCGACAGGTTTTGGAGCGCGTGAAGGACATTTTGGGAGGTCGGATCGGGTCCTAATATGCTTGCGCGAATACGAAAAAGTTTCAAGACCCGGGTGACCCTCTCGATCCTGGGAGTCGGCCTGGTGGTGGTTCTGCTGGGCCTCTCGGTCGTATACTGGGTTGCCCGCATCCATCTTCGGAACACCATCGGGGCCCAGTACCGCCAACTCGCCGCCGATACCGGAGATAAGATCTGGTCGCTGATTGAGACCAACATCAAAGAGATATTGCTGCTATCCCTTTCCTCCGATGTCCGGACCAGCGTCGAACTGGCGGATGCCGCCTATTCCCGGCGGCGGATGTCGGACTCGGATATTCAGAACCGGATCGAAACTCTGAAGACTCTGTGGAGCAGGAGCAGGGGTGTGAACGATCCCTTTGTGCGTGAATTTCTTCAGAACCCCGCGTCCGATTATATTAAAGGCTCGCTGCGTGATCCGAATGATCGGGCGGAGCATCTCTCGATCATCGTCACCGATCAACGCGGCATCCTGGTCGGCGCGGATGCGAAGCCGGCCAAGATTTATTACGGCAGTGAGACCTGGTGGCAGGCCGCCTTTAACGGCGGTCACGGCAGCGTCTACATTTCGGATGTCCAGACGACCCAGGAGGCCACCGAAGAGTTCGAAAAGTTGTACACCCTGTCCATCGCCGTGCCCGTCATGGAAGCGACCGGCACCCGGGCCGTTGGCGTGATCAAGACGGATCTCCAGATCAAACGGTTTTTTGAAGCCGTGACCAAGGTCCATATCGCGAAAACGGACCATACCATGCTGGCCAGTTCGGACGGAACCCTGGTCTTCTGCCCCATCTTTTTAATCCGCAACCACACGCTTCTTCCCGAACTCATGAAGGCCATCTTGAAGGATAAACCGGGCTGGGCGATCACCACGGCGGATGTCCACTACGGCGGGCAACAATCGATCAACGGCTTCGCACCGGTCAACATCACCCGTGATGTCCATCCCGCCAGCTTCGGTGGAAAGCGCTGGTATATCTTTACCAGCCAGAACCCGGTCGAGACCTACGCGCCGGTCAGCACTCTGTTGAATTGGATCTTATTTTTAGGCGCACTGGGAACCCTCTTGCTGTTGTTCATGGGACTTTATGCAGCCGACCATATCGTACGGCCCATACAGGAGCTTCAGAAGGGGGTCAAGCTGATCGGGTACGGGAATCTCAGGCATCGGCTGAAGATCCATACCGGCGATGAAATCCAGGAGCTGGCGGATGAGTTCAACGAAATGGCCATCAAGTTGCAGGCCTCTTACGCCGGCCTTGAACAGAAGGTAGTCGAACGGACCCGGGAGCTGGCGGTGGTCAATAAAATCACCCAGATCATCAGTTCCAAGCTGAACATCACCCAGATTTTCGAATCCTTCTGCGACGAGGTCGGCAAGTTGCTGCATTACGACCGGATCAGCATCGCATTGTTGGATGAAAACCAGCGACAGATCTCGCTCCGGTTGATCAAGACGATGGATACCGCCACGGTCACCCATGATCTTCCAAGGCTCAAGACCGGGACCGCCATCGGCTGGGTCGTGGATCATCAACAACCCTATCTCCGGGCCGACGTGCTCGAAACAAGCGAGTTCCATGAAGATCAATTGATTGCCAAAGAAGGAATGCGCTCCTACATTGTGGTTCCGATCGTTTCCCAGAACAGGACGATCGGGACCTTGAATTTAGTGAGCCGACGACCCCAAACCTACTCGGAGCGGAACCTGGAGATCCTGGTCCCGATTGCGGAGCAGGTGGCGATTGCGGTCGAGACGGTCCGACTGTTCGAGCAGACTAAAAAGCTGGATCAATTGAAATCGGACTTCGTTTCCAAGGTTTCTCATGAACTGCGGACACCCCTGACGTCCATCAAGGGATTTGCCGAAATCCTGCTGTCGTATCAGGATGTGGATCAAAAGACCCAGAAGGAATTCATCTCGATCATCCATGAAGAGAGCGAGCGCCTGACCCGCTTGATCAACGACATCCTCGACCTCTCCAAGATCGAATCCGGCAAGACCGACTGGCATATCCAATCCATTTCACCGTTCGAGATCGTGGCTCGCGCCGCAAAGTCCCTCCGCGCCTTGGCGCTGGAGAAAAACCTGCCGATCGTGATCGAGGTTCCGGAAACCCTCCCGAGAATACGGGGGGATGCCGATCACTTGATCCAGGTTCTGGACAACCTCCTGAGCAACGCCATCAAGTTTTCGAACCGCGGCAACATCACCATCAAAGGCGCACGGGTGGATGCCATGGTCCGAATTTCGGTCCAAGACACCGGGATCGGCATACCGGAATCGGATGCCGAGAAGATTTTCGACAAGTTCCACCAGTTGGGGGATACCCGGAGCGGCAAACCGAGAGGCACCGGCCTGGGGCTCGCCATTTGCCGTGAGATCGTCCAATATCTGGGCGGGAAAATCTGGTGCGAGAGCCAAACGGGAAAAGGGAGCCGGTTCCATTTTACCCTTCCGGTCTGGTCGGAAACCCTCCCATACGCCGATACCGATACTAAAATTGAACCCGGCGACGAACGGAGCCTCAATCCAGTCAAGCGGGCGGTGGATTCATGACGGCCGGACTTCCGACGATCCCGGATCTGATCCATCCGGAACGGCTTAAAAAATTCGTCCAGCAGACCGCGGAGAACCACCCGGTGTCGCTGGCCATCTTGTCCGTGGACGGCAAACCGGTTTCAACCTCCGACGTAGGCCTTCCACCCACGGTGGAACTGCTGCTCGACTCAGACCTGATCAGGCGCGGACTGGAATTGCGCCGTCCGGACACTATCCTCCGCCATCCTTCCACCCCCCTCTATGCGGCACCGTTGTTCTGCCAGGAAACCGCCATCGGACTGCTCCTTCTCCGATTCCGGGATGCGGGGGCCGATACGGCGAGCCGCGGACAAGAAGAGCGGGAATCCCGGCAGATCCGGGATCACCTTCAAGACCTCTTGACCGCAGGATACGAACTGCTCAACCTATCGGCCGAAATCGTCCGGAGCTACGAGGAACTGGCGCTCCTCTACGATCTCTCGATCAAGCTCAGCGCCCAATCCGATCTCGATCGCATCTGCGCGATCGTCGCCGACGAGGTTCAATCCATTCTTCCGGCAAAAAATCTGGCTATCCTGCTGGCGGACGCCAAGACCGAGATGCTTCGATCCCAGACGGCGGTCGGCCGGGAGGGTCATCGTCATCCGCCGTTTCAACTGGAACCGGGACGGGGGATCGCCGGGCGGGTGGCCCAGTCCGGCCAGCCGCTGATCATCTGCGACGTCGGACAGGATCCCGGCTTCGTCCCGGTCGGCTATCCGATCACTTCGCTGCTCTGCGTTCCGATGACCCTGGGCCGAAAGACGATGGGAATCATCAACGTCAGCGACAAGCTGGACGGCAAGGAATTCACGACGTACGAGCTGAAGCTCATCATGGCGATCGCGGCCGAGGCCGCCGTGGCGCTGGAGAATGCCCGCCTCTTCTCAGAAGTGAAGGATCTTTTCCTGAGCTCGGTCAAATCGCTCGTGATGGCGATCGACGCCAAGGACCCCTACACCCATCTGCACTCCCTGCGCGTCTCGGAGGTCTCGGCCATCCTGGCGGACGAGATCGGCCTTTCGGCCCTGGAGGTGGAGCAGATCAAACTGGCCGCGCTGCTCCATGACATCGGCAAGATCGGCGTTCCGGAACGGGTGCTCCTCAAGCCGGACAAGTTGACCGCTCCTGAATGGGAGATAATGAAGCAGCATCCACTGCACAGTGTTCATATCCTGGAACAGGTGAAGCAGTTCTCGCACCTCGTGAAATGGGTCCGGCATGAACACGAGCATTACAACGGCATGGGCTACCCCGATCAATTGAAGGGCAATACCATCCCTCTCCCCAGCCGGATCATCGCGGTTGCGGACGCCTACGATGCGCTCACGTCGGATCGTTACTACCGAAAGGGCCGCTCGGAAGAAAAGGCCGTTCAAGTTTTACGAAAAGACTCGGGCATCCAATTCGACCCGGAGGTGATTCGCGCATTTGTTTCGGCTTATCAAAAGGGCCGCTTCAAGGGCCTGCCGGCCTGATGAACGCCATGGCCCATTCGCGCGATCATGAAATCAACAGGGTCCTCTGGGTCATTCTCGCACTGAACCTGCTGGTGGCCGTCGCGAAACTGGTTTACGGTCAATGGAGCGGGAGCCTCAGCATGTGGGCAGACGGCCTGCATTCGACATTCGACGGCGCGTCAAACGTGATCGGCTTGATCGGCATGTGGGCGGCCGCCCATCCCCCGGATGAGGCGCATCCCTACGGGCATCGCAAATTTGAAAGTTTCGCGGCCTTCGCCATCTCGGTTTTCCTCTTTCTGGCCTGCTTTAAGATACTCGAGAGCAGTTACGACCGCCTGATGAACACAAACGTCCCCCGCGTGACCGCGATGAGTTTCGTCGTGATGACGGCCACCATCGGGATCAACCTGTTTGTGACCCGGTACGAACAGAGACGATCCGCCGAACTCAAAAGCGGGATACTCCATGCCGATTCGATGCATACCTTGAGCGACGTCTATTCCTCCGTCTCCGTGCTGATCGGGCTGATCGCCATCCGGTTGGGCTTCCCCGTTTTGGATCCGGTCATCGCGGTCGTGATCGCCGGTTTCATCGGACGGACCGGATTCCAGATCCTGTTCGAGACCTCCCGTGTTTTAAGCGACGCCTCCTGCGTGGATCCCCGTCTGGTCCGGGAGATCGTGATGCAGATCCCGGGGATCAAATCCTGCCACAGCATCCGCACGCGGGGTTTGGAAAACCATGTCTTTGTGGACTGCCACATCCAGGTCCAGTCCGACATGACGACCGAACGAGCCCACGACCTCGTGCATTCGATCGAGGATCGGATCAAGAAAGAGATGTCGGAGGTGGCCGACGTCGTGATTCATGTCGAGCCGGATGCCAAACACCCCGCACACAACCTCCCATGAAACCGATCATTGCGATCACGATGGGCGACCCGGCCGGAATCGGGCCGGAGATCATCGTCAAGGCGCTTTCAAAACCTCACGCGAGCCGGATCGCACAACTCTGCCGGCCGATGGTCGTCGGCGATCGCGCCGTTTTGGAACAGACCGCGCGCTGGCTGAAATCCTCCGTCGAATTCCATTCCGTGGCCGGTCCTGAAAGTGCCGTCGAATGGAGAACAGGCATTCACGTCATCGACCTGAAGAATGTCGGTCCGTCGCACCGGGTGACCCGGGGGCCTGATGCCGCGGGCGGACGGGCCGCCGCCGAGGCGATCGGGGCGGCCGTCCGGCTGGCGATGGATCGGCGCGTCGGCGCCATGGTAACCGCCCCGATCAGCAAGGAAGCGCTGCATGCGGCCGGCTATCCTTATCCCGGCCACACCGAACTGCTGGCCGAACTGAGCGGCGCGAAAGCGGTCGGCATGCTGATGGTGGCTCTGCCGCGATCCAAAAAAGATCCGGGCCTGCGGATCCTGCTGGCCACGACGCATCTGGCGATGCGCGATGTCCCGCAACGACTGACCCGTGAGCGCGTGCATAGCGCCATCCGGCTGGCGCACCAGGCTGCGACCGGGCCGTTCAAGATCCGACGGCCTCGACTGGCCGTCACCGGTCTCAACCCTCACGCCGGTGAAGGCGGGCTGTTCGGTCTTGAAGAAAAAGAAATCATCCGGCCGGCCGTCGAGGCGGCACGCCGCGAGGGGATTACGGTGGTCGGGCCGAAGCCGGCCGACAGCCTGATCTGTCAGGCCTATGACGGCCAATATGACATCGTGGTTGCGATGTACCATGATCAGGCGCTGATCCCGATCAAGCTGCTGGCCTTCGGGCGCGCCGTCAATGTGACGGTGGGACTCCCGTTCATCCGGACCTCGCCCGATCACGGAACGGCCTACGACATCGCCGGAAAAAGCATCGCCGATCCCGGCAGTCTGATCGAAGCGATCCGGCTGGCGGTGATGCTGGCGAAAAAACAGATATGATACGATCCAAACGCAAAGCGCTCGGCCAGCATTTTCTCCGCGACCAAAATATCGTCCGCAAGATTGTGTCACTCGCCGAGATTCATTCCGACGAAACGGTGGTCGAGATCGGACCCGGCCGCGGCATATTGACGCGCGCACTGGATGAAACAGGTTCAAAAATCTTTGCCGTCGAGCTGGACCGCCAGCTCCATGAAAATCTCGAAAAAGAGTTTGCGGATACTCCCAACGTCCGGATCATCCAGGCCGACGCATTATGCTATCCGTTCGAAGATCTCCCCGCGCCGTTTGCGGTCGTGGCCAATCTGCCCTACGCCATCTCCACGCCGCTGCTGTTCCGGCTCCTGGAATTGCGTTCCCGCGTCAGCCGCATGGTCCTGATGCTTCAACTGGAGGTGGCGCGGCGGATCACGGCGCGCGAGGGAGGGAAAGAGTATGGCCTTCTTTCGGTCGGTGTACAGTTTTATGCCGAACCCCGGCTGGAATTCATCGTCCCGCGCGGCTGTTTTAGACCACCCCCCCGCGTGGACTCGGCCGTCATCCGTCTTGGAATCCGGGCGGCGCCGAAGGTCGCCGTGAAGGACGAGGCCTTCTTCTTTCGTGTCGTCCGGGCCGGATTCGGCCATCGCCGCAAATCCCTTCGGAACGCGCTCAAAGACGGCGGCTTCCCGGCCGACGCCGTCGAGGAAGCGCTGTACGCCGCCTCGATCACGGATGGAAATCCCCAGCGCCGCGCCGAAACGCTCTCGATCGAGGAGTTCGCCCTCCTCGCCGACAAACTGTTTGAAATTACAATGTGTAGGGGCGCACGGCCGTGTGCCGTCACGAGACCGGACCATGTGCAGTGAAAAACCATTTACCCAAACCTTGACCTTTGCCGCCAAAAGGACGAGTATATTCGATCTGCATCTATTATATATATATAGGGGCCGGGGCGGGATTCGTAGGGGCGAACCTATGTATTCGCCCGAATTTGTAGGGGCAGGCCTCCGTGCCTGCCCGATATTTCAAGTTCCCGCAGGCAGCGGGGCGGATTTGACGCCGGTCTGATTTTTGAAATACCCTTAGCGCCATCATGCGGGCGGGTGAGGGGAAGCGAAAAATGTTTGATCGCAAGATCTGATCCTATCCATGCGTGGCGAGCGGGAAAAAGAACCAAGACAATAAGACAGGGAACAGCTCCGACGTGAAAAATTCATACATGCGCAGCGTCCGTCTTTTGATCCTCGCGTTGTGGCTCGGTGCGCCTTGCGGCCCGGCCGGGGCAGGGGAGGCGATCGCGCTCATTCCGACGCCGCCTCCGAATGTCCCGCCGCCGGTGCAGCGGGACAAGCCGGCCCGGGTTCAACTGGAGCTTGAGACCAGGGAGTTCCGCGCCCCGATCGCCGACGGCACGGAGTATGAATTCTGGGCCTTCGGCGACACGGTTCCCGGTCCCTTCATACGCGTTCGGGAGGGGGACACGATCGAGCTGACGCTGAAGAACAACGCGGGCAGCCATTTTCCGCACTCGATCGATCTTCATGCCGTCACCGGACCCGGCGGGGGCGCCAAGGTGACACAAACGGTCCCGGGAGGAAAGACGGCCTTCTCCTGGAAGGCGATGCATCCCGGTCTCTACGTCTATCACTGCGCCACGCCCCACGTGCCGATGCATATCGCCAACGGCATGTACGGGCTGATACTGGTCGAGCCGACCGGCAGCCTGCCCAAGATGGACCGGGAGTTCTATGTCATGCAGGGCGAGTTCTATACCGAAGGCCCGCACGGCGCGCACGGGCTTCAGGCTTATTCCATGGAGAAGACCAGGGCGGAGCAGCCGGACTACGTCGTCTTCAACGGACGGGAAGGGAGCCTGAAGGGCGAGGGCGCACTCAAGGCGAAGGTCGGGGAGAAAATCAGTCTCTTCGTCGGCAACGGCGGCCCGAACCTCGTCTCGTCCTTTCATGTGATCGGGGAGATCTTCGACCAGGTTTTTCTTGAAGGCGGCTTGGGAAACCCGCCGTTAAAAAACATCCAGACCACGCTGATCCCGGCCGGCGGCGCGGCCATCGTCGAGTTCACCGTGGAGGTGCCGGGGACCTACATCCTGGTGGACCACAGCATCTCCCGTGCGTTTGATAAAGGGGCGATCGGGATGCTGGACGTCGCCGGTCCCGACGCGCCGGAGATATTTAAACCGATGCGGTAACCGAACCGGCGCGCCGTCACACGGGCGTGCGAGGGAAAGCGAATCCGAATTAAGGAGCTGAGATATGGCGGGACCTAAGACCGTTGTTCCAATCGAGCGAATTGAAAAGACGATACTCCTTATTCGGGGCCAGAAAGTTATATTGGATTCCGACCTGGCGCAGATTTATGGTGTCGCCACCAAGGTGTTGAACCAGGCGGTCAAACGCAACCGAGAAAGGTTTCCTGAAGATTTCATGTTTCAGTTGACCCGGGAAGAGGCCAAGCGCCTTCAGCATTCAAAATCACCGATGGCGGGGCCGAACCGGTCACAATTTGTGACCGGTTCCCAAAAACATCGTAACCCCCGTTTTTTGCCGTATGCCTTCACCGAACACGGAGCGATCATGGCCGCCACAGTGATCAACAGCTCCATTGCGGTTCGGGCCAGCCTTCAAGTCGTCCGCACGTTCGTCCGTCTCCGTGAAATGCTGGCGACGCACAAAGAGTTGTCTTCAAAGTTGACCGATTTGGAACGTAAACTGGAAGGACACGATCAGGCGATCCAGACGCTTTTTGACGCCATCCGGCAGTTACTGACCGCTCCCGGAACCGAAACGTCGGCGGATCGGGTTTTACACGAGAGAAAGAGGCGTGAGGTACGGACATTAACACAGGATCGTAGGGGCAACCCATCGGTGGCGGAAGCAGCGTCCAAGCCATGGCGCGGCGACCCTGGAGCTGATTGGGGCTTCGAAGAAAAGTTCCCGCAGGCGGTGGGGCGGATTTGACGCCGGTCTGATTTTTGAAATGCCCTAAGCACCGTCGCGCGGGCGGGCGAGGGGAAGCGGAAAATAATTGATCGCAAGACCTGATACTGTCGTGTGACCTCAAATTAATCTATGAAACAAGAAGAAAAAGCGCGTCGGAAGATTGATGAGGCTCTTCAAGCGTCGGGCTGGTCGGTTCAGGATCTGGACCAGGCCAACCTTGATGCCGCGCGCGGCGTGGCGGTTCGCGAATTTCCATTGAAGCCGGGTCATGGTGATGCGGACTATCAAATAAGACCGGGGTCAGGTCTTGCAATCACGCACCGCTATCGGGCCGGGACGGGCCCGGAAAAATTTAGTCTTCCCTCCGGCCTCGCACCCGGCAGCATGCGGGTCTTAAGGGCCGAGATGGATTACTGATTGGAAAAATTCCAAATCAAACCGCCTTTAACTGCCGCCTCAAATGGGGCATCGATCACCCCAAAAGAGTTGTTTTTCCCAGATCATCTGTCCATTTGTTCTGATCGATCGACCGGATAGAACGTCGTATTTGTATTATAAACATTGAGAATGATGGCCTATCCGCTTATCGATTTTAAAAATGGCATACCGCGTGCATATCATATCGGCGGACGGATTTGTCCACAACCATAAGGAGGAAAGACAGATGAAGAAGCTTTTGATGTTGGCAGTATCGATCCTGACCGCGGCGATGTTGGCCGGAGTCAGCGTGGCGGCGGATGCGCCAGCGGCGGCACCGGAGAAGTCGACCAAGAAGATGGCGGCTGCGCCCATGATGACCATGGGTGAAGTGACGGCCGTGACGCCGGGAAAGAGTGTCGAAGTGAAGGACGAGAAGGGTAAGACCCACAAGTTCAGCATCTCCAAGAAAACCAAGATCGAAGGCGACCTGAAGGTGGGCGCAAAGGTGGATGTGACCTCGAGCGGCCATTCGGCGAAAGAAATCAAGGTGGCTGGCGGTGCGGCAGCTCCAGCGGCTCCGGCAGCTCCAGCTCCGAAGAATTAAGCAGCGTTTCCTCGCCGGTTTTTGAAAACGGCGCCCCCCGGGTTATTTCCGGGGTGCGCCGTTTTTTTTAGAAAAAATGGGGACAGATTTATTTTCCTGATTGTTCTGTCTAAACCGAGGCAAAACGGTATGGCCGTTGGCTTCCCTCCGGCCTCGCGCGCGGGGTTGAAAGAAATCCGGTAGAGGAGTAAATTATAGGCCTGAGTCCATTAATTCTAAACCAACAAAGAGGAGATTTTTGCCATGGAAAAATTTCTGATCGAGGTTTCGCATGAGGCTGAAAAGAATGCATGCGCACGCGCCGCTCGAATCTTGCTTACAACGGGCTCCCATTTTCTGACGAATGCCGACTTTGGGTGCTCGGATGGGGTGCATAAAGCATGGATCATTGCGGAGTTGGGGAGCAAAGAAGAGGCCCGTGGTATTTTGCCTCCCGCGTATCGCTCTCAGGCCAGGATTGTCAAGCTGAACAAGTTTTCAGTAAAGGATCTTGACGACCTCCTGGGTCATCACAAGGCTTAACGGCGCGCCGGGTCGGACATAGAGAATGAATTGAGATCTAAGAATATTCTTCACTTAATTGTGAAGGCATTCGGAGGAAGGTCTGGAACATCTCGAATCCAGAGGCCCCAAGAGACGGGTCGGCCGCATCGGGCCGCGCGCTGAGGACGGTTCCGCGATGAGCGGGGGCGGGGGCACCGGGCTCGCTCCGTTACCGCGGGCGTTTTATGATCGGGATACGATCCAAGTCGCCCGGGAGTTGCTCGGCAAGGTTCTCGTGCATGTTTCGGGCGGTGTGGAACGCGTTGGGCGGATTGTGGAGGTTGAGGCGTATCTTGGCCCGCAGGATCGTGCGGCGCATTCTTCTCGGGGGTTGACGCGGCGGACGCGGGTGATGTTCGGTCCTCCGGGGCATGCCTATGTTTATCTGATCTACGGAATCCATTGCTGCATGAATGTCGTGACCGAGGCGGATGGCCATGCGTCCGCGGTGCTGCTGCGGGCGGTCGAGCCCGTGGCGAATGTCGAGGGCCGGACGCAGGGGCCGGGGCTGCTTTGCCGCGCGATGGGGATCGATCGCCGGCAAAACGGGCAGGACCTGGTAAGCCAGGCGCTTTATATCGCGGCGGCGCCGGAGCCGCCGCTTTCAATCGTCCGACGGCCGCGCATCGGCGTGGACTATGCCGGGGCCTGGGCGCGACGGCTGCTGCGTTTTTATGTTCGCGGGAATCCGTTTGTCTCGCGGCCCTAGGAACGTCAGCGCCGGGACAGAACTCTTGACCCAACGGCGTGGGGGGAGTAGATTCAATCATCGAACGGTTGGGAGGTGAAGATGAAGATTATTGTGATCGGTGCAACGGGGACGATCGGGCGGGCGGTGGCGGAGGGGCTGTCGGGCCGTCACGAGGTGATCAAGGTCGGAAATCGGCGGGGGGATTATCAGGTGGACCTGGCCTCGCAGGAATCGATCAAGAAGCTCTACCGCGCCGTCGGCTCGTTTGATGCGGTCGTCTCCGCGGCCGGACTGGCGAAGTTCGGCGCGCTGAAGGACTTGACCGACCCGGATTTCCATCTGGGTCTGTCGAACAAGCTCATGGGCCAGGTGAACCTTGTGCGGCTGGGGCTTCCCTTGATCGCGGAACGGGGCTCGTTTACGTTGACGAGCGGCATCCTCGCTTCGGAGCCGATGGTGGGAAGCGCCGCGATCAGTCTGGTGAATGCGGGGATCGAGGGCTTCGTGCGCGCGGCGGCGTTGGAGATGCCGAAGGGCGTCCGCGTCAATGTCGTTTCTCCGCCGTGGGTGAAGGAAACGATGGAGGCGATGGGCATGGACAGCTCGCCCGGTCTGCCGGCCGCGATCGTGGCCAGGGCCTATCTCGACAGCGTCGAAGGCAAGAAGAACGGCGCCGTGATCGACGCCCGCCAATCTGCGAAACGGTAGGAATTCC
>JACQFA010000071.1 GCA_016200255.1 Nitrospirota bacterium
GAACAGCCGCATCGTGAAGGTGGCCTCGACCGAATCGTCCTTAAACGGGAGATGGCGGATATCCATCACGACATACATCCCCCGGCGGCCTGCCTCCGAAATCCGCTCGCGGGTCCGGCCGACCATCGCGGCCGAGACATCGGCGGCAATCACGCGCGCGCCGTGGCCTGCGAAGACGGTCGAAAACCGGCCGTAGCCGCAGGGGGCGTCCAGCACACGGCCCTGGGCCAGACCCAGAGACCGGATCATTTCGTCCACCATCGCCTGCTCGCGGCGGTCCACGAGCTTTTGATCCGGCGCGCCGTACCGCCGCTTTTCGTATTTCGAAACATCCTTGTCATCGACCAAAGCCATCGCGGTCTCCGTTTCAGATCCCGATCAGTGATTGATAAAAGAACTCGGTCCGCTCCAGCCGGACCGGCTCGGTGAATTCGGCCTCGATCCGTTTGCGCGCCGCCTCGCCCATGGACCGGAGCCGCGGTTGGTCGGACAAAAGCACGCTCAAACAGTCCGCAAGCGCTTCGGCGTTTTCTTCCTTTACAAGATGGCCGGTGACTCCCTCCACAATCGTCTCCGGCAATGCGCCGACCGGAAAACCGACGACGGGTCGCCCGACCGCCATCGCCTCCAGCGCCGCGCGGCAGGAGCCGTCGCTCCCGGACGCCAGCAGGACCGCAACATCCATCGCGGCAACCATCTGCGGCAGATCGCGGTCGCGGTAACCGGCAAAGATCACGCGATTCTCAAAACCCGACGCCGTCACGAGCCGCTCAAGAACCGGTTGATGTTCTCCTCTTCCGACCAGCAGCAGACGGGCCGTCGGCAGCCGCTTCAATATGCCCTCGTAAGCCTTCAGAAGAAGGTCATGCCGTCGGTGCGGCTGGAAGCGCGCCACCATCCCGATCACGGGAGTCGTCGTCTTAATTCCGAACTCCGCGCGGGCCAGCCTGGACTCCACGTCCGGATGAAACCGCGTCGCATCTACGGCTCCGTGGATGACCGAAACCGGCTTCGGGTCGATCCGATAGGTTTCTCTCAACCGTCCGCGATCCCGCTCGCAGAACGTCACGAAACCGTCCGTCATGGATTCATACAGCCGGGACCGAAAGGGACGGCGTTCAATCGTTCGGGGGTGATGAATCGTCCGGACGATCCGGCCGGTGAAACCGCTTCCAACGGACCCGCCGGCCCAGCGCGCCGCCAGCGACCCGATCCAGTGATCGGCCGACAGATGAAGATGAAGGATGTCCGGCCGCGCGCTCCTTAAAATATTTTTTAATCGGAGAATATCCTTTACGGTCAGAATCGGATGTTTCGGCTCCAGCCATAAATCAGTCTCGGGCGTCACGCCGCGTTGGACGGCCTGATCGGCCAGCAGCCGTCGGGAATTGGGCGTGCAGAAAAGACGGACATCATGCCCGTGGTTTTTCAGATCGCGGCAGAGCGTCACGACGCCTTCGGCCGGGCCGGTCCATTTGTGGCTCGCAAGGAGATGAATGATCTTAAGCTTCGACATTTTTGAATTCGCCTCGCTTCGCCCGTTGGAACCGCCACAAAAACCGCAGGGCCTGAACCTCCCCGTGGATGTTTTCCCGGCTGACGGCGCCCAGCCCCCGTTCCGGATAATGGGTCGTGAAACCGATCTCGTATCCGGCAAGCCGCACGATCTGCGCGTGTTCCGGAGCGAATGCCCCGTAGGGATAGGCAAAGCTGCGGATCGGAATGGACAGCGCCGCCTCAAGCCGGAGCTTGGACTCCCGGATCTCCCGTTCGGATTCCTCCCGCGATAAACCGGTCAGACGGGCGTGCGTCATCGAATGGGCCCCGGCCGACCAGCCGGACCGGATCAGCTCCTGGATTTCCTTGAGCGTCAACAGGTCATCGCCGGCATGCGCTTCGTTCCGGTCCCACCCGGCCCGTCCGCCGAGCTGCTCGGAGACCAAAAAGACCGTCGCCGTAAAACCCAACGACTTTAAGACGGGCCGCGCGATGGAGTGGCAACTGCGGGAACCGTCGTCAAACGTGATCAGGATCGAATGCGGAGCGGCCTCCTTCTCGCCACGATAATGGGCCGCCAGCGCCTCGGGCGTGATCGTTTGATATCCCCACCCGGCCAGAAGACGCATCTGCCACTCAAACCGTTCCGGTCTCACCCAGCTTCGGGGGTTCTGAACACCGGCCGGCGGCTGACCGATCTTGTGGTAGAGTAGCACCGGCACACGTCGGATGGAGCCCTTTATCAATTCATCCGTCATGACCTCTCCGCAAGGAGTTCTTCATAAACCTTTATCGTCCGGTCGGCCACCGTGTCCCAGGATTGGCGCTCGGCCGTTTCGCGGGCCTTCCGTCCCAGCCGTTCACGCAGATCGTCATCCGACAAACGCGCCAGCGCCGCGTCGAGCGCCCCAATATCAGACGGGTCCTTGAGGATCAAACCATTCACGCCGTCGACGATCAGCTCGCTCATTCCACAAGACTCCGTCACGATGACCGGCAGACCCGACGCCATCGCCTCCAGCGGCACGCTGCCGAAGGTGTCGTAATACGACGGAAAGACCAGCGCGTCCGCCCCGGCATGGAGTTCCTCCAGCCGTTCGGTGAAGGGCAGGAAGATCAACCGGTCTTCGATTCCCAGGCGGCGGGCCCGCTCCCGATACGGCCCAAGCCGGTCGCCGCCCACGACGATCAACCTCACGCGGTTTTCCGTCCGACGCGCGACGGCCGAGAGAAGGTTCGGCAGCCCCCGGTTCTCGAAATTTCCGGAGGCGACGAACAGCACCGCAAGATCCCGGTTCGAAAGCCCGACCTCTTGTCGGACACGCTCCCGGTAGATGGACCGAAGCCGGGGATGAAACCGGTTTGCGTCCACGCCGTTGGGAATCGTGACGACGCGCTCCGGCGGAATCCCGTAAAGGCGTTCGAGATCCTGCTTCAGCCGCCCGGAAAAAACGATGATCCGCTTTAGCCGGCGGTTCTCAAACTGACGGCGCTCGATGAACAGATGGGAATCCCGGCCCGAGAGAGACAGTCCTCTCGCCAGCCGGTTCGCCTTCCGGCAGACATGGACCGTCACGACATCCTGCTCGGTGGTGTTGCCGTGGCCGTGGATGATGTCGAACCGCTCGACGCGGGTCCGGCGGCGGCATCCCCAATCGAAACTCAAAACTCTCCCCCAGGAACCGAGTGGCCACATCGGAACATGCCGGAGGACCGGCGCACCATCATAATACCGGACCGGCCTGCGGTTGCAAAAGATATGAACTTCGTGGCCGCGCGCCGAAAGACGCGTGGCCGCCTCATGGATCGCGCGGCTTGAGCCGTTCCGGAAGGTAAAATGTTTCGTGAGCATCGCGATCTTCATTGGCCACCGATCGTTGACTGACGAGTTGGGTCTGATAACAGAAGGTTTCTTACGGCCGCTCCCCAACTATCCCAGTTGAGTTTCTCTTCATAAATTCTTCGACTCGCTCTCACCAGACGGGAATAATGTCGGTCATCATGAAAAATACTTGAGATGACTTTGGCATACTCCACCCCTCGTGCGTTAAGGGGAAGCATATAACCGTTTTGTCCATCCGTGACCACCCCAGGCACCCCCCCCGTACGGGTCGTAATGATCGGCAGGCCAAAGGCACTGGCCTCACAGAAAACAATTCCATAGCAATCGTTCCGCGTCGGTAACATTAAAAAATCGGACGCAAGAAACAACTCAGCCAATCGTTGCCGTTGTCCTGGATGATTCTTGTCTAAAAATGGGATCACGGTCATCCTTTCATATAAGAATTCTTGCGGCGGAATGCATCCACAGATAATGAGTTCTGATCGAATTCCCAACTTTTCCAGTTCCAGATGTGTCTCAAATGCAATATCGCCCCCTTTTCGCTCCCAGTCGACGCCCAGAAAAAGTAACCGACAAAGATCTGATTTCTCTCTTTTCAGAACGACCTCACGATTGGGGATTTTATCGAAATTGGCGCCGAAAGGGATAACGTGTATTTTTGCTTTATCGACGTGATAGTCGCTGACGGCGGAATTTGCAGCCCATTCCGTCGGATACAGTATTAAGGCCGCCTTCTTGAGCGCCAACTCTTCAATACGATACGCGTCGCGAATCGAGGTCTTCAATAGATTTGAAAACTTTGGATAATAGTTGTGCAGGAGCGGGAATGTTGCATCGGAAAGGTATATGATCGGAACGTCGGTATCTAAAAAAGCGATCTCCGTTGCCGCCCCTGGCGCAAAAACAAGATCATACCGTTCCTGTATGAGTTTATCGCTCACGATCTCCGCATGCCTTTTCGCTAGCCAGACGCTTCCCCCGTAGCTGTAACTGCGATTGAGCGCTAATCGAGAAGCCGCGTTGATCAGTTTCCCGATAATCCTTGTCTTGGATTTTATCGGACCAAGGCATGATACCTTCCCACAGTATTTTTCCAGGGATCTGGCCAGGCAATAAAAGGTACCGGACCACACCCGCCTATTTCTCGGATCACTGGACGTTAGGAAAGCGATTTTAATCTCACCGCTACCAGCGTTTTGTTCCATTTTTTCTGCAACCTCGTCGTGACGCCATGTCCTATGTACTTCACATAACTCACCGCGTCTCTGGCAATCGCTACCTTATAAAAAGGCCGCTCCTCGACTTTCCATTTCGATTTGTACTCGGCCCGGCCGCGCATGAAATCAAATTCACGCAGGCCCCGCCCGATGCCGTCTTCGATGCATTTCGCCAGAAGCACCATCCCGACGCTGTGCTTCGCCCAGTCCGGATCGAAGCCGGAATGGTAATAGAACAGTTTTTGATCCTGCTCAAACGCGAACAGGCCCGCGATCATCCGGCCTTTCTGTTCCAGCAGACTGAGATTCATCCATCCCCGTTCGGCGAACCGTACGGCCATTTCCCGGTGGAAACGGAGCGAGGTCTCCTCTTCGGCCGCAAGGCGGCGGCCGCGCATGGTGAGGCGCCGCGTCATCAAACCAAAAAACTCCTTCACCCCATGATCCAGTTCCGCACCCGGTTGATGAAGCCGTCGGAAGGTGACGTGGTGTTCCCGCTCCAGCGTTCGTGTCCGTCGGCCGATGTTGTAACGCTCATTCTTCCCCAGGCCGGCGAGATAGTCCTCCCATTTTGATGGAAGACGGACAAAGTAGCAATGGCCCCGCTCCTTGATCTGGAGAAAGGCACCGGCGGTTTGTCCCGTTTCCTTGATGATCTCCAATCGGTTCGGCGGCACCTGCTCAAGAAGAATCAAATCAAACCCGCCCTCCGCGATGAGATGCCGCAGCAATTCCAAATAACACGGGTCCGCATCTTTCTTCGGGACGAGGAAATCGAGATAGTCCGACTGACCCGTCCCCAGCATTTGAAGCGAGTCCATGCCCCACGGCCCCCGGACCCGATGGAGCGGGGCAATGCCGAAGAGTTTCCCATTCCGCCGCAGTGTCAAGACATGGAGGCGACCGGTCCCGAAATGCTTCCACCAGGTCGAGGCCCAGTCCCAACTCATAAACGGCGTTGAGCGATCCGATTCGGCCAGAAGCCCGTTCCATTCCGGTTCGAGTTCCTTGAACGACTCGTCGTTCGTAATCAGGCCTGCGTCAACCACCCTTTATCTCGCTTCGTGCGGTCCCTGCTTTTCCGACAGGATTTTAAGATAGAGCGCCTCGGTCGCCGTAACCATCGCTTCGGCCGAAAATGTTTTCAGCATCCGGGCCCGGCAGGCTTCGCCCATCTTTTTTCGTTCGTCCGGCCGGCGGATGAGTTTGATCAAGACCCCGGCCAGAGCGTCCGGATCGCGGGGCGGAACCAAGCGTCCGGTCACGCCGTCCTCGACCATCTCGGGGATGCCGCCCACACGTGTCGCGACGACCGGCCGCGACATCGCCATCGCATCCAGAAGCGAGGTGCCGAGGCCCTCCAGATGCGAGGACAGGACGACGATATCCATCGCGGCCAGAAGCCGTGGAATATCGTTTCGGAATCCGGTCAATATCACTTGCTTTTCGATTTTCAGTTCTTTGATTTGTCGTTCGATCTGAGGCCGAAGTTCCCCATCGCCGACTAGAAGAAACCGGACGTCCGGGACTGCAGCCGCCACACGGGCCGCGGCCTCGATTAAATAGCGGTGGCCCTTGTGATCGGCAAAATGGGCGACGCATCCGACGACCGGCGATTTCCCGGCAATGCCGAACTCCTGTCGGGCCTCGCTTGCGGGATAGACCGGGTCAAACGGACGCGGGTCAATGCCGCTGCGGATTACTTCGATCCGATCCGGATCCAGGCCGTCACCGATCAAAACGCTTCGAACACCCTCCGAGATCGCCACGATGCAGTCCACACCCCACTGGTATTTCAATCGCCGGAACGGATTGGAGCGTACCGAGAAGTCGACCCGCCGCGAGATGATGCGGACCGGAACACCGGCCAGGCGAGCGGCCCATCCCCCCAGGGTACAGGCATGGGAGGTATGCATATGAAGCACCTGAACCCGCTCACGCTTCAAGATGCGAGTGAGGGATAACACGGCCGACAGGCTCCATTCGGACGGCATCGCCACGGCCTCGGTTTTCAGACCTTTTTCGGCCGCCCGCTTCAGCAGAGGGCTATCCGGCTGTCCGGCCACGATGCAGAAATGGCCCCGCCGTGCCAAGCCTTCGGCCAGATGGAGGAGTTGCGCCTCGCCGCCCCGCCAGGTCCGTTCGGTATCAAGATGTAAGATGCGTAACATAAATTATTTGTAATGGCGAGGTATGCCTCGCCATTACATTCCCAATTGTTTTATGGCCGCCTCAATCACCGTCTCGACCGGAATCGCCTCCATCCAATGATTCCCGACCTCTTTTTTCTGCCAGTGCGTCGCCGGAGGAATGAGGGAACGGATGACCGCATGGCCTTGGCCGTAGGGACCGTTCCGCGCCGGATCCGACGGTCCGAACAGGGCCACCGTCGGAACAGCCAGGGCCGCGGCGATATGCAGCGGCCCGGTATCGCCCGTGATCACAAGCCGGCAACGTTTGATCAGCGCCGCCAATAGCTTCAGATCGGTCTCCGGGGCGATCACGAACGTTTCGCTCATGGACCGTGCGATACGCTCCGCAAGCGGGCGCTCGCCCGGTCCCCACAAGATCAATAGTCGGATTCCGTGATCCTTCACCAACCGGTCGGCAACCTGCGCATATCGCTCCGGCATCCATCGCTTGCTGGGCCAGTTGGCGCCGGGATTGACCGCCACAACCGCTTCTTGTTTCGCACCGTCCCGGCCGTATCCCTGCTGAGTCCAAAATCGATCGATGAATTCCTCGTCCCGTGGACCCCACGCGAGAGGGAAACGGAACACCCGTTGAGATTCCGAAATGCCGAGTGGATCGAGAAGGGTCAGATATTTCTCGACGGCATGACAATAACGGGCGGCGGGCCTGACCCAGCGGTTCATGAACAGAAAATTCCCCTCGCGGAATTTTCTGAACCCGACCCGCAGTGATGCCCCGCTGGCATAGGCCGCCAAACCGCTTTTAAAAAGATTGTGCGGATCTAGGGCCGTATCGAATTGCCGTTCTCGGAGTGATTGAAGCCACCGCCTAAAATAAGCAAGCCCTCCCGTCCCGCGCAGCTTTTTGCGCTCCAGCCGGATCAATTCATTCAGAGCCGGATTGCCCTCCAAAATCGGCGCAGCCGCTTCTTCCACGGCCCAGCCGATATGCGCCTGTGGAAAACGACCCCGCAAGGTCTCAAGCACCGGAAGGGTATGAATGACATCGCCGACCGCTCCGAGTTTGATGATCAGTATTCGCTGCATAGCCGTTTCACCGCAGCCAGCACCTCACTGGGCGCGATCTGCTTCATACAATTGAAATGGCCCAGGGGACATTCCGGATAACCGTGCTTTCCGCAGGGACGGCAGTCGAGCGGCCGTTCGACCACGGCGGCCTTGGACGTGAACGGCCCGTAGCCCAGCCCCAGCGTCGTTGAACCGAAGACGGCCACGATCGGAAGATCCTGGGCCACACCGACATGCATTGCGCCGTTGTCGTTCGTGATCAACAGTTCGCACCGTTTCAAGACGCCGGCGAGTTGACGCAGCGAGGTTTTCCCGGCCAGATTCAGCGGTTTTTCCCTACATCGGGCGACGATCTCATCCACCACGGGAAGGTCGTCACGAGAACCCAGAAGAACCACCTTCCGTTTTTGATTTGCGATCAGATCATCCACGACGGCGGCGAACCCTTCCGGAATCCAGCGTTTCGTCGCCCAAACCGATCCGGGCGCGATCGCAATCAATCGATCGTTCTCTTGAATCCCAAATTCGGCCAGACGACGATTCGCCCAGTCTCGATCCTCTTGATCCGATGACACCCAAAGTTTTCCGGCCGCGGCGGCCGAATCCACGGAGTCCCCGGGCGAAAGGGGTCCCATGAGCTGAAGGTTCCGACGGACTTCATGCCGCGAAGAATCCCGGCGAACACGTTGAGTATAGAGAAAACTGCCCAGGGACTGGACAAATCCGATCCGGACCGGGATGCCGGCCATAAAGACCAGCAGCGCCGATCGGAATGACCGGTGGGGGATAAGACAACGATCGAACCGCTTTTCTCTCAACCGCCGCGCCGCTGAGACCAGCCCCCGCCATCCTCGATCCCGGCCTTTTTTATCATAGACCAGAACGTCATCTAGCGACGGATGGCCGGCCAGAATTTCACGCGTGCCGGGAATGACGAGGGCGGCAAGATAGGCCTTGGGAAACCGATCACGGAGGGCCTGAAGCAGAGGCGTGGTCAGGACGACATCCCCGAGAAACGCGGTCTGGATCACGAGGATTCTTTTTGGTTCAGTTCCCATAATTTTGCATATTTGGTGAAAACGCTGAAGGCCGCCAGCAGACAGAGCACCAGTCCGTGCAGGCCGTCCAGAAAGCCCCGCTGAAAAACATACATGCGCAGAAAGCGGAAGGCCGGGTGCAACAGGAGATGGTACCAACGGGCGCGCTTTCCCCGCTTCCGGAGTTCCTTCGCCCCCCAGTCCGTATACCGCTGGAATTTGGAGAAATACTGTTTGAAATCCCGATAGGTATAATGAATCAGCGGGGAGTCCAGATCGCCGGTGGCGCCCTGAATCACGACATCCGCATGGACCTCTTTTTCTTCGTACCGGCCCTTGTGCCGGTTGAACAGCCTCAGGACCCGGTCGTTCTGCCAGCCGCAATACCGTATCCGTTTTCCCCAGAAATAGGTCTGCCGCCGGATCCGATAACCGTCGCATCGGGGCCCGCCGTCGGCGTCCAGCACCCGTCGGATCTCCTCCCGAAGAGCGTCCGTCATGCGCTCATCGGCATCCACGATCAGGACCCAGTCATGCCGGGCCTGCGGGATCGTCCAGTTTTTCTGCGCGGCCGAGTTGATGTATTCGTGCTGCAGGATCCGGTCGGTATAACGGCGGGCGATCGAAAGCGTGCCGTCACGGCTGAAGGAATCCACCACGAGGATTTCGTCGGCCCAGGTCAACTCCCGAAGGCAGTCCTTCAGATTTTGCTCTTCATTATAGACGGGAATGATGATGGTTAGTTTTTGCATAATGGATCACGGGGCCGCCAGCATTTTAATGATGAGTATCCCCACGCCTGCGGCGATGCCGGCCCAGGCCTGGTATTCCCGGTGTTTCCAGACCAGGGCCCAACCGAACCCACCGGCGCCGTACGGCGATCGGCGCCATCGCGGAAAAAAGCACGGAACGGTTCGGATATATTGTTCGAACCGGGATCCGAAGACCTGGGCAAGATATCCCTCTTCGGAGCGGATCACGCCCCAGTAGACCAGACCGAACGCAAACAGGAAAATGAACAGGACCCAGAGACTGTTTCCCATCACCACGAATCCCAGCCCGATCCCGAAACTCCCCAGATAGAGGGGATTCCTCGTGTGGGCGTAGGGGCCGTCCGTGGCGAGTTCCTTGTTCTTGCGGATATGACCGGAGGACCAGGTCCGGATCGCTTCGCCCAGCATGACAAGCGGCAGACCGGCCAGGAGGGAAACCGCCGTCGGCCTGGAAAGATAGATCAGAAGCGCCCCGATCAACCCGCTCAGGACGATCCGATACCGGCGGACGATTTCAAAAAAGCTCACGACCTCCCCGGCCCGCTATATCTTGACGGCTTCATCAATCAACATCACCGGGATGTCTTCCTTGATGGGATACATCAGACGGCAGGCGTCGCAGATCAATCCGTCGCCCTTGTCGTTGAGCCGCAGACCGCCTTTGCATTTCGGACAGGCCAGAATTTCAAGAAGCTCCTTATCAATCGCCATCATCTTCCTCCGATATTAAACGACACGGGCGTTAAATCGTCTCACCTGTCTGATGATCCCGCGGGTGGATCGCACCTTCGGTCCGCCCGCAATCGCGACGCGTCCGCCGTAGGACTTCACCACAGCCCGCTCCGGTACCGTGTCGGTCGTATAATCCCCGCCCTTGGCATGGACATCCGGCCGGATCGCCCAAAGAAGCCGTTCCACATTCGCCTCCTGAAAAATAATCACGTAATCCGTGCTCTCAAAACCAGCGACCAGTTCCGCGCGGGCCGATTCCGGCATGAGCGGCCTTCCTTTGCCTTTGAGTTGCTGGACCGACCGGTCTCCATTGACGCCCACGATCAGCACATCGCCCAACGACCTGGCCTCGGCCAGATAACGGGCATGGCCCACATGTAACAGATCGAAGCAGCCGTTGGCCAGAACGATCTTCTTCCCCCGCCGTCTCAACCGGCCAACAACCTTCTTCAGCCCCCTCAAATTTTTTAATTTACTTCGTCCAGATTTCATCACGCCGATGACTTCCCTAGGGCCGCCTCCAGCTCTTCCGGATGAACGGTCGCCGTGCCACGCTTCATCACGACAATCCCGCCGCCGATATTGGCGAGATGGACCGCTTCTTTAAGCGTCGCGCCGCAGGCCAGCGCGAGGGTGAAGATCACGATCACGGTATCGCCCGCGCCGGTCACATCCGCGATCTCATCCGTTCCGAAAACCGGTATGAACACGGCCTTTCGGCCGGACTCGATCAGCGCCATTCCCTTGCTGCCCCGCGTAATCAGGACAGCCCTGCTTTTAACGCGTTTCAGAATCTGCTCGCCGGCCGAGCGCACCGTTTCCTCACGGTCGTCCAACCGAAGGCCCAGCGCCTCCTCCACCTCCGGCTCATTCGGGGTCACGGCCGTGACGCCATGAAAGGACAGCATACGGTACCGCGAATCGACCGTGATAATACGCCGGCCCCGTTTCGCAATCTGATTCACCTTCTCGATCACCCGGGGCGACAGGACCCCGTACTGGTAGTCCGAAACGACCAGGGCATCCACCTGATCGATTTTCTCATCCAGGGATTTCAGAAAGATATCCTCGATCCCTTTCGGCAACGAATCGAACTCTCCCCGGTCGATCCGGACGACCTGCTGCTGCGACGTATGCTGATGTTGACCGCCGGCCATGATCCGGGTCTTCGTGGTCGTGACACGGCCCCGCTGCACGAGCAGCAGGGAGGTATTGATCCCGAGTTGTTTCAGATGGCGCGTCACGTCCCGGCCGGTCTCATCGTCTCCGATCATCCCGATCGGGATTACAGTCGCGCCCAGCGCAGCCAGATTGTTCGTCGCGTTTCCGGCCCCGCCCAGAACGATCTGCCGGGAGTCGTACTGCAAAATCAGGACGGGGGCCTCGCGTGAGATCCGGGAGGTTTTGCCCAGAATATATTCGTCCGCCACAAAATCGCCCAGGACCATGACCGTCTTGCCGCGAAATTGTTTGGCGATCTTTCTCAGCCGGTGTGCATCCATTTTTAATCTCAAATCTCAAATCTCAAATTTCAATCGTCCGTGCCTGTTGACCCGGAGCCTCCCTCGGTGGTTTCAAGTTGCGATAAAATCCATTCGGCGGCCTTTTCCAAGTCGTGGACGACCCGGTCCGGCTCCGGCCCGGTCTCGCCCTTCCTCCCAATCTCTTCCTGTCCGTATCCCGTCAGAACCATCACCCCTTTGGCCCCGACACGATGGGCCATCTCCATGTCGGTCAGCTTGTCCCCTACAACGAACGAACGGCCCAGGTCGATCGGTTGATCGGATGCGGCCTGAAGCAGCATCCCCGGTTCGGGTTTCCGGCACCGACAGGACTGCGTGTAAGCGCCGGTTCCCTTGGTGGGATGATGCGGACAATAATAAATCCCGTCCAGCTCGGCGCCCTCCGCCTTGAGCAGGGCCGTCAGTCGGTCGTTGACGCGCCGGACATGGTCTTCGGAAAAATAGCCCCGGGCCACCCCGGACTGATTGGTCACGACGATGACTTTCATCCCGCCGGCCTTGAGCCTCCGGATCGCCTTCGCGGAATTCGGGAGCAGTTGAAGATGGTCAATGTCGCGGATGTAACCGACCTCTTGGCTGATCGTTCCATCCCGGTCCAGGAAAACGGCACGGGTACCGGCCTGCGGTTGCTTTTTCCAGCGATCATGCATCCAGAGCCACTGCTCCGGGTGCCGGCGAACGGCCTCCTCGATCACGCGGGTCATCAACTGGGTGTTCGTCAGGACATCGTGTTCGCGGTTGCCGGTCCTCATCAGGGACAGCGACCTTCCATACACGAGTCGATGACGGCCCCCGTCTTCGCGATGCATGAACATCGGAACGATCGACGCGCCGGTCTTGAGCGCCACCAGGGCGACGACTTTGTGAGTATAGGCGAGTCGGCCGAAAAAATCAACATAGACACCGCGGTCTCCGACGACGTTCTGATCGATCAGAAAACCGACCATTTTTTTCTGATGGAGCGCCGTAAGGATCTGGCGCAGTGACGACGGGTCCTTGCTGTTGAGGACGACCGACCCGAACCGCTCCCGCTGCCGGTTGATCAGCCGGTTCAAGCGCGGGTTGTCCAGCGCGCGGCCCACGACATGCGTCGGATACCCCAACGCGGAATGGATCAGGTTCATCAGCTCCCAGTTCCCGTAGTGGAAACCCAGGATGATGACCCCCTTCCCCTGCCGGACCGCCTCATCGAGATTGGACAGCCCTTCCACCTGCTGAACCGTCCGAAGGATCGCCTCCCGGTCCTGATCGATCGCGGCCAGAAACTCCATCAAACTTTTTCCCACGGACCGGTATACGGCAAGAGCAACGGCGACGGGGTTGAAATCAGGCGTGCTGAACGCGAGACGAAGGTTTTTCAGCGTAATTTGACGTCGCCGCGGAATAAGATGGTAGGCCGTCTCTCCCAAAAACGCCCCAAGGGCCGGCCCCCAGGAACGCGGCAGAAGACGGTAAATCCCGTAGAGAAAGATCACGAGAAGATATTCAAGTCCATCGCGCACGGGATGATGCCTGCGCTTGCCGCCGCTCATTTCAGCGCTCCGCTCAGCAGGGATTCAAACGCCGCTTCCTGATCAATCACCAAGTCCATCCGGGCCGCCCACCAGGATTCCAGGGACCGCCCGAGCGCCCGGATTCGAACCGCATCCTTTTCGGTCGTCACGATCGTCCGGACACCCAATCGTCCCGCCTCCGCCTCAAGAAACTCGAGGTCGTGATGGGTATAGCGATAATGATCGGGATAGATGCATCCCGCCGCGATTGAGGATTCATTTTCCTGAAGCATCCGGAAAAACCGTTCCGGCTGGCCGATTCCGGTCACGGCCATCAGGCGCAGCCGCCGGATCGTCTCAAGCGGGGAGGTCCGGCCGGTGCCGAGATGGACGAGTTCAACCATCCGATGTCGGCTGGTGAAGATGGGCAATTCGGGACGGGTTCTCCGCACAAATGATTGCAGCTCCTCCGTCCCGGCCGGATCATCCGCATGGGTCAGAAGGACCGCATCCGCCCGCCGCGTCTGTCGGACGGCTTCCCGAAGCGTCCCACGGGGAAAAATAAAACCGTTTCCGAATGGTTGAGCGGCATCCAGGACGAGAAGATTCAGATCTCTTTGAAGACGGAGATGTTGAAAGCCGTCGTCCAGAACCAGAACATCCGGCCGGTACGTTTTGAGCGCATACTGACCAGCCGCGGCCCGATCCGATGAAACGACCACAGGCACTCCCGGCAGCCGTTCGGCCATCAGGCAGGGTTCATCTCCAAAGACATCCGGTTTTTGATCCGATCCGATTATATTTGAAACAACCTGAATCGCCTCGTTCGACCGCCCGCCGTATCCCCGAGACAGAATCACAGGACGGCGGCCGGCTTTCAGAAGGATACGGCAGATCGCCATGACGGTCGGCGTCTTTCCGGTTCCGCCAAGGGTGAGGTTACCGACGCTGATCACCGGACGCTCCAGGCGCACGGATCGCAACAGGCCGATCGAATAGGCTGCGACCCGGACCTCCTGCCATGCCTGATAAAGGACCGACAACCCGCGCAGTATCAACGCGGCCAGCGACGTCGAAAAACCGCCCTGTGATAAAAGCAGCCGGTCCTTGAACCACCGTTCCGGAGCGGAACGGAAATCAAGCCGTTTAAAATCGTCAAAGGATCGTTTTGCCAGTTCCCGTTCCACGATCTTACTTACCCGTTCGGACGCCCCCTGATGACGGCTGACCGTTACTCCGGCCCGCTCTTCCATCTTCCACCGCCGATCCGAATCGATCAGCAACGACTGAACCTCCTGCTCCAGTTCGTTGAGATTCTGAACCATACGCCCGCCCCCGGAGGCCGACAGGAGGCCGGCCATTTCATGAACATGCTGGATGTAAGGGCCGAACAGAACCGGCCGGCCGAGCGCCGCCGGCTCCAAAAGATTATGGCCGCCCACCGGCACAAGGCTGCCGCCCACAAAGACGACCGTCCCCAGGCTGTATAACCGGCCCAACCGGCCCATGGTATCCACGAGCAGGATCTCGATATCGTTTTCGGATCGGGCCGCGCCCAGTTCCGAGTACCGGAGGTAACGCTTTCCCTGCCGATCGAGCAACCGGATCAGGCCCGGTAATCGGTTGAGGTGGCGCGGGGCCAAAACCAGACGGAGATCCGGAATCCGTTTTTTAATTCGATCATGGACGGTCAACAACATCTCCTCTTCTTTTTCATGGGTGCTTCCGGCCACAAGCACTCGATCATTGGAGTTCCAACCCGCCTGTTTCAACAACTGACGGCGTTCCGGATCCGATAAGGGAACGGCCGACTGATCGAATTTGAGATTGCCGATAACCCGGACCCGCTCGGGAGGTGCGCCCAGTTCGACGATCCGCCGCGCGCCCTGCGCCGTCTGCATGCAAAAGAGATGGATCGTTCGGATCGTCTCGTGGAAAAACCAACGAACCGCGCGGTAACGGGCATAGGACCGCGGAGAAATCCGCCCGTTGATGAGTATAACCGGGATGCCGCGATGGGAAGCGGACTGAAGAAAATTCGGCCACAGCTCGGTCTCGACCAACACGATCAGGTCCGGAGCCAGCCGTTTGAACAGGCGCGAGGCGATGCCCGGAAGATCGATCGGAAAGAAAAAGACGCGCGCACGATCCCCGAGTCGCTGTTCCGCCAGCCGCCGTCCGGTTTGCGTCATCACCGAAAAAACAAGATCCCAGTCCGGCCGGTCACGCAGCCACCGTTCGACCAGCGGCATCACCGCAAGGCATTCCCCGGCAGAGGCGGCATGAATCCAGATCCGGGTCCCGGATGATTTCGGCCTTCTCCAGTCTCCGGGAAGCCGGCCGAATCGTTCGGACAGCCCGGCCCGATAGTCAGGTCGCAGTATCATCCAGAAGACAAAAAGAGGGAGGGTCAGTGGCAGGCTTAAAATCAGGATGACGTTGTAGAGGACTACTCCCAATAGCGATCCGCTTTCTCCGTAAGAGTACGAAGCTGATGTTCCAACTCGTTGCGTTTTTGCTCCAGTCCGGCCCGGTCGGCATCCTTGGATACACGGACCGGATCACCCCAGATAAACACCCCGCGGCTGAACGGAACCGGAATCAAAAAACCATCCCAGCTCCGAAGATTTTTTTTTTTGAGGCGCCAAACGTCACCGGTATGATCGGCAGTCCCGTCAACTTCGCCAGTTCCATCACGCCGAGTTGAACCACCTGGTTCGGTCCCCGGGGCCCGTCGGGGGTCACGGCCAGGTCGTCTCCGGCGCGGGCCGACCGGATGAGCTGCTTCAAGGCGGCCGCGCCGCCCCGGGTCGTGGATCCACGGACCGAGTGAAAACCGAAGTAACCGACCGCCCGCGCGATCAATTCGCCGTCTCGGTGGCGGCTGATCAAAATCGAAATTTTTTTTCCTCCATAGACAGCCGGCATCATCAGCTGCCGGCCGTGCCAGAAGGCGATGATAAAATTTTTACCCGTCCTCCAAAACGCATCGGGCCCATCGCCATTCACCACCTCGATGCGCATCGTCGATCGAAGCCCGCGAAGCACCCAGTATCCCAGCCATGGAATCAAGCGGGGCAATATCCCGTCACGGAGCCTCGACATACTGCTCCCGGAATTGAAGTTGATAAAGTTTTTTGTAAATACCGTCCTTCTGCAAAAGCTCCGCGTGCCGCCCCGTCTCGGCGATCCGGCCCTGGTCGATCACGACGATCCGGCTGGCGTTCTGGATCGTCGAGAGGCGGTGGGCGATCACAAAGGTCGTCCGGTTCTTGAGAAGATTCGACAGGGCCTTTTGGATATACATCTCGGACTCTGAATCCAGCGATGAGGTGGCCTCGTCCAGAATCAGGATGGGAGAATTTCTCAAGATCGCACGCGCGACGGCAAGCCGCTGTCGCTGCCCGCCCGAAAGCCGGACGCCCCGTTCCCCGATCATCGTCTCATACCCCTGCGGCAGGCGAAGGATGAAGTCGTGCGCGTAGGCCGCCCGTGCCGCTTCGATCACCCGCTGAGGATCCACCGGTCCCAATCCATACGCGATGTTTCTCGAAACGGTGTCGTCAAACAGGATCGTATCCTGCGCCACCAGCCCGATCTGTTTCCGGAGCGATTCGAGCGTGACCTCGCGGAGGTCGACGCCGTCAATACGGATCACACCCTCGGTCGGATCATAAAATCGGAGCAGGAGATTCATCAGGGTCGTCTTCCCGGAGCCGGAGCTCCCGACCAGGGCCACCACCTCGCCGGCCTTGACCGTGAAGCCGATCTCGCGCAAGGCCGCTTCATCCATCCCGTCATAATAAAACGACAGTCGCTCGAATGCGATCTCTCGTTCGACCGGCTTCAACACCCGTTTCCCCTGGTCCTGGACCCGCTCGCTGGGCTGGTCCAACATCCAAAAGATTCGATCCACTGCGGCGGCAGCCTGCTGGATGACCGTCGAGGTGGCCGCCAGATGCCGGACCGGGGCATACATCAGCCAGCTCGCGCCCAGGAACGACATGAATCCTCCGGGCGTCATTCGATCCATCCGGACCTCGTAAGCGCCAACGCCGATGATCAGGGCCGCGGCGACCGACCCGGCCGCCTCCATGATGCCGGGGACCAGTTCCGAAACACGCGTGGTCTTCATGATCTTCTGAAAATACTCCTGATTCTTTTGCTCAAACCGCGCGGTCTCGAACGGTTCCGCGCCGAACGCCTTGATCAACCGGATTCCGGAAAAGGTCTCCTCCAGGATCGCCGTCAGCTCGGCCACCTTTTCCTGTCCGGAACGGGAGATCCGGCGGATGCGCTTGCCGAACCGGGTCAGGGGAAAATAGGAGAGCGGTACGACGATTATCGCGATCAGCGCCAGCCACCAGTTCAGATAGAACACCACGACCATCAGTGTCAACATCGTCAGCGACTGCTGAAACAGGTCCCGGATCACCGTCGCGATCACCTGTTGAACCATGCCGGCGTCGTTGACAATCAGCGACATGAGGTTTCCCGTGCGCTGGTGACTGAAAAAACCGATCGGCATCTGAATTAATTTTTGGAATAAATCTTTTCGGATCGAGGCGATGGCGCGGTTTCCGACATACCGCATGAGGTACGACCGGCCGTAATTGAACCCGCCCTTGGCAATCCCGACGATGACAATGGACGGGATGATCCAAAACAGGAGTTCCCAGTGATTCTTGATGAAGACCTCATCGATGATCGGTTTGATCATCCATGCATAGGCGCCGGTCAATAAGGCAACGACCGCCGCGCAGAGCGTTGCGCCCAGAAGGCTTCTCCAATACGGATTTACATATTTTGCGAGTCTTCGGAACAATTTCATGCTGCGGCCGTCCTCGTGGATTCTGACAGAAGTTTCAGGATGCTCGCCGCCGCGCGTCGGGCCGCGCCGGGCAGGCCCAGCTTTTGGCGGACCTCCTCCAGCGCCTTCTTTTGCTCCTCCATCTTCATGGGATTTCTCAAATGATCCAGAACAACCGCCGCGATTTTTTCCGGCGTTGCATCCGACTGCAGCAGTTCCGGCGCGACTCTCCGTCCGGCGATGATATTCACCAGCCCGACGATTCGAATCTTGACCAATAGGCGCGCGATCCATTCGGTCAGCACGGCCACTTTATACACGACCACCATTGGGGTCCCGATGACGGCCGCTTCAAGGGTGGCCGTCCCGGAGGCGACGATCGAAAAATCGGCGCAGGCCAGAACCAGCGGCGCATCGCCGGCCACCAACCGGATGGGCGCTCCTGACTTTCCGACGCGTTCCGCCAGCCTTCGCCGGATCTCCGGCATCGAAAGAGACGGCGCAACCGGCAGGATCGCCTCAACCGTCGGAAACTCGATCCGGATTCGCTCGACCGCGTCCGCCATCCGGTCCAGAAGGCGATCGATCTCCATCCGACGGCTCCCGGGCAGCAACGCGATCACCACGGCGTCGGCCGTGATCCCGTACCCTCGACGCAGCGCCCTCCGGTCGAGCCGCTCGGAGATTTCGTCCATCAACGGATGGCCCACAAATTCGCACGGCACGCCGGCGGATCGATACAGGGCCTCTTCAAACGGAAAGATCACCAGCATCCGGTCGACCCATTTTTTGGCCGTCTTGAGACGGCCGGGCCGCCAGGCCCAGACCTTGGGCCCGATGTAATAGACCGTCGGCAGATTCATCCGCTTCGCCATCCGAGCCACCCGCAGATTAAAATCGGGGGAATCGATCAAAACAACGAGATCAACGGCCCGATGTTCCAAAACTTCCTTGACCGCCCCGAAGGCCGCAAGCACGGTCCGCCACCGCCCGAGCACCTCGACCAGGCCCATCACACCCAGCCGCCGGTTGTCGAAAATCAACTCCACGCCGGCCCGGGACATCTTCTCCCCGCCCATGCCGATGAGGCGCAGATTCGGCTGCTGTTTCAAAAGCGCACGGGCCAGCTCCGCGCCGTGCAGATCGCCCGAGGCTTCCCCCGTTACGATGAGGACGGTTCGTTTCATCGCACCGATGACCGACTCACCAGTTGTTTGAGCCACCGCACGCAGAAATCACGGATCGCCATGACCTGTTTCTGCATGAACAGGCCCCGATCCAGTTGGTCGGCCTCCTCCGGCGTCAAAAGTTCCGGCGCCAGCTGGCGCTTCAGCTTGGACAAACCGATATAGTCGTCCTGATGGAAGATGCCGTAAATCCAGCTGCGAACCGGGTTCCAGCCCCGCCCGCGCTCGAAGGCCGTGCAGAGGTCGATCAGGTACGGCTCGCCGCTTTTCGAAACCATGATGTTTTTTTTATTCCGCAAATCGCACAGGACAATCCGCCGTTCATGGACCGCATCCACGACCTGTTGCAGGCGATGAAAAAATTCATGGGGCAGTTCGCCCGGCTTGACCTTCGAGGCGTTCCGGCCCTCGATGTATTCGATCGCCACGGCATAACGATCCAGCTTTCCATGGCAGCGCGGGATGCCTCCGATGCCGGCCAGTTTTCGATAGATCCGGGCCTCGTTCCAGGTGGAAGGAATCCCCACAAAAAAACGATACAAAAATCCTCTCGGCCGATAGTCCTTTACGACGACCGGATGGGAGTCCCCCTGGACCAATAGAATATCCGGCTGCCAGGGTTTGGCGGGACGCAACGGTTCGATGCGCCGCCGCACGAGATTTCCCCTCGTAATCCCGTTGATCTCCATTGCTTAGCGACCCAGGACCGAAATGCCGGCCGCCTGGGCCTTTTCCAGAAGAAGGCCTTTCTCCAACAAAATGCTGCTCCCGGCCTCCAGGGCCAGAACCGTCGCGCCGACCTCGGCCATCACCTCGATCGTCTTGGGACCGACCGTCGGCAGATCGAAGCGTGCATCCTGCTGCGGTTTGCTCACCTTGACCACGACCGCGCCCTCCCGGCCGTGCTGTCCGCCGCGCCGGATCGTCTCATCCGTTCCTTCGATCGCCTCGACCGCGAGGACCGTCCGGTCCTTGACCACCACGCATTGGCCGATGTCCAGACGGCCGATCTCCTTCGCGAGCGACCAGCCGAACTCCACGTCCTTCTCTTCACGCGCCGTCAGGGAACGTGTCGTCAACGGTCCCTTGGGCGTCAGGAGGCCGGACAACATTTCCGTCGCCGACCGGATCCGGATTCCCTCCGAGGCCAGCTCCTCCGCCACGGCGCGGAGCAGGCTGTCGTCCTTCTTGATTCCGATGCGGGCCAGCAGCGACAGGGTGCGCAGGTCGGGCTTGGCATTTCCAAACAACCGGACCTTCTTGATGCCGCCCGCCATGACCGCATCGGAAACGCCGGCCGATTTGAAGGTCGCGATGAGTTTATTCAATTCACCGACGTAAATCCATGTCAACTCGTCAACATAAGCGGCCAGACCGGGATCGGTTTCACCCTGATGGGCGACTGCAATGACGCGATAACCTTCCTGCCGCGCCGCCTGGGCGACGGTCAGCGGAAAGGTCCCGCTCCCGGCGATGAGGCCGAGTGTCTTCACCGACAAACCCCGCGCTCGGACGTCTCGACAAAGGCGGCTAGTTCCTGCGCCTCGGGCGAATGCGACAGGTCATCCCGTATCTTCTTCACGGCGTCCTTCATCGAAAGCTTGGACCGGAACAATATTTTGTAGGCCGTCTTCAGGGAGGCCATCTGATCGTCGCCGAAGCCGTGCCGTTTCAATCCAACGGTATTCAGACCGTACAGTTTGGTCCGGTTACCGACGGCCGAAACAAACGGCGGGATGTCCTGCGCCACCGCGGAACATCCGCCGATAATCGAGTGTCGGCCGATCCGGACGAACTGGTGCAGGCCGGTCAGACCGCCGATGACTACATGATCGTCAACCACGATATGCCCGGCCAGCGTTGCCGCGTTGGCCAGTATCACGTGATCCCCGATCCGGCAGTCGTGGGCCACATGGACGTAGGCCATCAAAAGATTATGATCGCCGACCTTCGTGACGCCGCCCCCCGGCTCGGTTCCGCGGTTCACCGTCACATATTCCCGGATCGTATTATTCTTCCCGATAATCACCTGCGACTTTTCGCCCTTGAATTTTAGATCTTGGGGAATGCTTCCAATGGAGGCAAACGGGAAGATGCGGCAGCCCTCGCCGATATCGGTCCAGCCGTCGATCACGACATGCGCCGCAACCTGCGTTCCCCGTTGCAGCCGGACATGCTCCCCGATCACCGAATAGGGACCGATCTCGACATCATCGGCGATCCGGGCGTTCGAATGAATAATCGCGGTTGAATGAATCCGAGTCACCGGTCGTTCGCCCCTTCCTCATCGCTGGCCAGCATCGCCGTCAGATCCGCTTCGCAGACCAGCGTTTCACCCACATGGGCCGTTCCCTTCAATTTCCAATACGGCGGGCGGCTCTGGGCCACCGTCAACTCGAACCGCAGCTGATCGCCCGGCAGGACCGGTTTCCGGAACTTGGCCTTCTCGATGCCCAGAAAGTAGACCATCTTTTTCTTCGGATCCTTGTTGGACTTGAAGGCCAGCACGCCGCCGACCTGGGCCATCGCCTCGATGATCAACACCCCCGGCATGATCGGCCGGTCGGGAAAATGCCCCTGGAAAAAAGGCTCGCCGATCGTCACATTCTTGATGCCCACAATCCGCTTTCCGATCTCTATTTCTTCAATCCGATCCACGAGCAGAAAGGGGTACCGGTGGGGAAGGATTTCCTGAATCTCGCGCGCAGTGATCATCGGCCGCTCAGTTTTTGGGTTTCTCCGCCGCTCTGTTTTTCAAGCTGCTCCAGTTTCATCTCCAATGCCTTGATCCGCTTCCGAAGCTCCGGAAGATGGGCGAAGACGGCCTGCGCCTCAAGCCACTGCCGGTGCGGCAACGCCGGATAGCCCGACACAACTTGATTGGACGCGACATCCTTCGTCACCCCGGTCCGCCCCCCCGCCATGACGTTGTCGCCGATCGTCAGATGCCCGGCGACACCGGTCTGTCCTGCCAGCGTGACATGGCTCCCGATCTCGGCGCTTCCCGAAATGCCCACCTGAGACACGATCAGACAATCCTCCCCGACGACCACATTATGCGCGATCTGGACCAGATTGTCGATCTTGGTCCCCCGCTTGATCACGGTTTTTCCCATCGCGGCCCGATCCACGGCGGCATTGGCGCCGATCTCGACATCGTCCTCGATCACGACGGTTCCGACCTGAAGGATCTTATGATGCCGGCCCTTGTGCGTGGCGAATCCGAATCCGTCGCTCCAGATCACGGTGCCGCTGTGGATGATCACCCGTCGGCCGATGGCCGCCTTTTCCCGGATGCTGACATTGGCATAGACGATGCAGTCATCGCCGATTTCGGTTTCTTCGCCGATGCAAACGCCGGGATGGAGCGTGACGCGATCCCCGATCACGGCCCGATCCCCGATCGCGACGAACGGATGAATCGAGAGATCGCGGCCCAGCCGGACCTTCTTTCCGATGCTGGCCAGCGGACTGATCCCGATCGCCTGATACGGGCGCTCGTTCAGCACCGAAATGACGCGGGAGAAGGCGTAGTATGGATCCTCCACGATCACCTGCGCGCAGGATACGCCCGGGTCCGGTCCGGACAGAATTACGGCCGAGGCCTTCGTCTCCCGAAGCAACGGCGCATATTTGGCATTCGCGAGAAACGTGATCTCTCCGGGCTGCGCCTCTTTGATCCCCGCCACGCCGCGGATCACGGCATCGGAATCGCCAATGACGCGTCCGTCAATCGCCTCGGCCAGTTTTTTTAACGACACCGGTTTCACAATCACTCCCGCGCTCTCCCTCTGAGGCGTCCCGGCCAAACCGGCCGGCGGCTTTTTTATCAGGGCGAGGCCTTCTCAAACTCCTTGACCACCTCATCCGTCAAATCGAAAGACGCCTTGGCGTAAAGCAGCACGCCGCCTTCCGCGTTTCGGTCGATCACAAAGGAATAGCCGCCGCGTTCCGCCACCTTTTTAACGATGCCCTCAAGATCGGCGTTGAATTTGTCCAGGACCTCTTTCTTCTTACTCTGGACTTCTTTGTTCATCTCGCCGGCCCGTCGTTGATACTCCGCCACCTTCCGCTGGAGGGAATCCTCCTTCTCACGACGCGCGTCGGGGCTCAGCACGACCCCCTGGCGCTGCAGATCATCCTGCAACTGCTTGATTTCGGATTCATCCAGGTCGATGATTTTCTGGCGGCTTTTTACGAATTCCTCCATGCCCTCTTTGGATTTCTTTCCGGCCTTGGTATTGTCCAGGATTTTTTGAGCATCCACATAACCGATCTTGACCGCATCCGCCGCCTGAACGACCGGGGCGACCCAAAACATCCATGCCAACAACAGTCCGGAAACCGCCCCCATACATATTCCGCTTAACGCCGTCACTCGCATAACCTCTTCTCTCCTTTCTACCGATTGATCATTCCGACTTAGAACAACGTTCCGATGGTAAAATCCACGATGTTCAAGCGCTCGCCGTCGCGTGGATGCAGATTGCGTCCCCACTCCAGACGCAACGGCCCGATGGGCGAGATCCAACGAATGCCCATTCCGGCGCTGTATCGCAACGAGTTAAACTGGACGTACACCGGATCGTCAAAAGCCTTCCCCGCGTCGAAAAAGAAGACCCCTTTGATCTTGGCCTCCGGCACGAGCGGAACCAGATATTCGGCATTGAAGATCAGTTCCTTGTTTCCGCCGAGGATCTCCCGCGTCGCCGGATCAACCGGGCCGGCCGTCCCGAATTTAAAACCGCGCACCGTATTGATGCCTCCGATATAGAAGCGCTCCCCGATGGGAAGATCGGTCCCGCGAATCCCGTGGGCGTATCCAAAACGACCGTGCAAAGAAAAGACCGTGTCCCAGCGAATGGGAAAGAACTGGCTGAGATCGAGGATCGCCTTTACAAAATTATTGTCGCCGCCCAGAAAGGTGCCGGCGTACTGGGTCGTCAACGCCGCACGACTCCCTTCTTTGGGATCAAAATAAAAGTCCCGTGTGTCGAGGGCAATCGTTGACCCGACGCTGCTGGTGTTTGACTTTCCAGCCTGCTCCTTGATGCGAAGAGGGGCATCCGATTGCAATTGATAAACGTTCAGCGTTTCCCATGTATAATTCAGGCTTCCGTTGACATATTCAGTGAATGATTTTCCCAGGACCAAATCTCCCCCGATTCTTCTTTCCTGATAGGACGTAAAGTTCCGATTCTGGTTAAAAAGATCCGCCGTTCCCGAGACCGGATGATCCAGAAGATACGGCTCTCGAAACGTCAGACTGTACGACTTGGTCAGCTTGCCAAATTCGGCTCGGGCCCGCAGCAGCTCGCCCCGGCCGAAAAGATTGCCCTGCGTGATGTCGGCCATTCCCACCAACCGGTCCACGGAGCTGTATCCTCCGCCGATGCTGAAGGCGCCGGTCGATTTTTCCTTGACCCGGACCTGCAGATCCACCTGGTCCGAACCGACACGATCGGGAACGATCTCAACGGAATCAAAGAAGTTCAGGTTGTTGATGCGCTGAAAACTGCGTCTCAGCAACCGGGTGTCCACCAGCTCTTGTTCGTTCATCCGCAGCTCCCGACGGATCACCTTGTCGCGGGTTTTGTCGTTTCCCGAGATCGAGATCTGACGGATCCTCATCGGATTATCCTCGGTGATGTCCAACGCCAGATCCACCACTCTCATCGCCGGATCGGTCGTGTATTGCGGAATGACGTTGGCATACAGATAGCCCTTCTCGCCGTACAAATCATGGATGGCCGCCACGCCTTCACGCAAAACGTTTCTTCGAAAAAGGTCCCCCTCCTTTAACTTCAGCGCCTCCCGCAGGCGGTCGGTCGTAAAAAGATGGTGGCCGTTGATCGTAACCGTCCGGATATAAAACTGATCGCCTTCGATCAACGGGAAAGCGATGGACGTCCGGACGGTATGGAATTCATAGGGGTAATCGATCTCTCCATGCAGGATCGGATAAGGAACGAAGGTCTGGCTCCGATCCTCTTTGAATTGCACTTGGGGCGTTCCGACCTGAACCTGAAGGTAGCCGTTGTTCATGTAGTAATCCTTGAGCTTATCCACGTCCTCGCCCAGCATCTCCTTCTTGTAGTAACCGGTGCTGGTCAACCAGGAACTCCATACCGAATATTCCTGCGTATCAATTTTTTTCTTGAGCGTTTTCGGTTGAAACGCCTTATTGCCCTCAAACCGGATCTTCTTGACCGTCGCCTTCGCCCCCTCCTTGATGTAATAGGTCAGGGCGACCTTATCCCCCTGCATTTTAAGAACCGGAATCACGATCGTGTTGTAATAGCCCTCCTCATCATAGTACTGTCGGAGATGCTCCGCGTTCTCCTTGACCTGCACGTCGTCCAGAAAGCTGTTCGGCTTGATCGTGACTTTTTCCTTCAACTTGTCCATCATGATTTCGACGTTTCCCACTATACCGATATCACTGACATAGGGCCGCTCGACCACGATATAAATCACCTTTACGCCGCCTTCAGCCGGCTCCGAATCCACGCGCAGATCCAAAAAAAACCCCAATTGATAGAGGGATTTGATATCCTCCCGGATCACGTCCGCCGTTAAGGGACTGCCCTCCTTTGTTTTCAAACGGGCCCGGATGGTGGCCGTCTCAATTCGATGGTTGCCGCGAATCTCGATCGCCACAACGGTATTCGCGCCCTTCAAACCGTCCCCCTCGGCGAATGATTCTGGATCGAAACAAGGACTGAAACCCACAATGAAGATCAAGACAGCCAGCGGCGCCCAACGCCTGAGCATTCGTCCGATAAACCTTTCCTTGGATACCGATTATGATCGATTTATAAAAAATTTATTTATTCTAACATCTTGCTAACTAATTGTAAATCAAAAAACTTTGACTCCAACGTGCCGGTAAGCAAGCCCGGCCGCGCCGATCATGCCGGCTTCATTCTTAAGGAGGCTCCGCCTGACTTTTTCATTTAATCGCACGGGCCGGACGGCCCGCCGGCCGATTTCGTCCATCATCGGCTTATGGAAAAGCGACCAGGCTCCCGCAACTCCGCCGCCGATCGCGATCCGTTCCGGATCGAAAATATTCAACAGATCGGCAATCGCGACTCCCAAGGCCTGCCCAAGCTCGACAAAAACGGCACAAGCTTTTTGATTCCCGCGCCGGGCAAGAACGCCGACATCTTGCGCGGTCAATCCGGGCCTCACCTGGCCGGTTTTCTCCATATAGTTCCGGACCACGGCGGTCGCCGATGCATAAGACTCAAGACAGCCCTGATTGCCGCAGCCGCAAATCGGTCCATTCGGATCCACTGTGATATGTCCGAGTTCACCCGCCAATCCTTCTGTCCCATGCCAGATCCCGCGGTCCAAAACCAACCCGCCCCCCACACCGGTTCCCAATCCCAGATAGAGGAGAGATGGGAGACCCTTACCGCAACCCACCCATGATTCGCCGAAGGCCGCGGCGTTTGCGTCGTTCTCGATTAGAACGGGAAAATTCAGCTTCGACTCGAGGAGACTGCGTATCGGAACGTTTTTCCATTCTGGAAAGTTCGGCGATCGGTAGATTCGCGCCTCATCCATCCGGATAAAGCCGGGGATGCCGATTCCAATGGCCGCAGGGCAAGGGCCGTCGGACTGAAGCCGCTGTATGGAACTAACCAGCAAGGTCAAAACCGCTTTTAAGCCTCGATCCGTTACAGGAACGGTTAAAATTCTGCCGGCTCTTTGACCTTTCGGCGTAATGAAGGCCAGTCGGACTTGAGAGCCGCCCAAATCCAGACCGATGACGGCCGGGACGGTTCTTTTCGCTCTCATGCTGGTTTTGCGCATCGGAACCCCGTATCCGGAAAGCGGTCCAAAGGATCGGCAAACAAGCGATGAGCGGCGCGGTAAAAAAGGCTCATGGCATAATGCCCTCCCCCGCCTCCCCAGCTTCCGCCCCGGATCACCTTCAACCGCTCTCCATACAACGGGCTGGGTTCTGAATTTCCCGGATAAGGCTGATACCAGTCCTCGACCCATTCTCCGGCATTGCCGATCAGATCATAAACGCCATAAACACTCCTGCCGGATTCAAAACGGCCGACGGGTAGTGTATCATTGATATCGGAATCGCCCGTGTTGGCATGCCCCGCTTCATAGCTGTTCCCCCAGGGGTATTCCAAGCCGTCCGGCCCTCGCGCGGCCTTTTCCCACTCGAGCTCGGTGGGCAGGCGTTTGCCCGACCACCGGCAATATTGATTCGCATCGTACCAGCTGACAAACGTCACAGGATGACTTTCCCGCCCCGGAGGGACCACCCCATTTTTCCAGACCGGCGGCGTCCGGTTTCCGGTCTGGTCCGCAAAGATCTTGTACCGGCCCTGGGTCACCTCATGGCGATCGATGTAGAAGGTCGGAAGAGAAATCTTTCTCTGTGGATGTTCATCCTGATACAGCGGCCGGATCATCCCCAATTGTGTGCCGACTCCTTCGGTGTCGACTTTATCGCTTCCCATGATAAAGGGTCCGGCCGGAATCACGACCATGCCCTCAGGAACGGACGGGCTGGAACAGCCGTAAATAACACCGACAAAAATCATGAAACCACTTTTCAGCAGCTTGTTACTCATGGATATCAAAACCCTGATCCGCAAAACTAAAGTATCTTCCGTCCCCGATCACGATATGGTCTAAAACCTTGATGCCCATAATCCGTCCGGCCTTCACAAGCCGCCGGGTCAACTCCCGATCTTCAGGGCTGGGCGTGGGATCCCCGCTGGGATGATTATGCAGTAGAATGACGGAGGCGGCGGACTCCCGCACCGCCGGCTTAAACACCTCGCGGGGATGAACGATATTCAGCGAAAGGCTCCCGGTCGAGATGGTCGTCTCCTTGAGCAGCCGGTTTTTCCCGTCAAACAGCAGGAGTTTGAAAAGCTCCCGTTTCATGTCCCGGAGCAGCGGATGATAATGGTGATAGATATCCCGGCTGGAGAGGACGCGAAGCTCCTTGTGAAGCGGCTCGGCCAAAGACCGGCGTCCCAATTCAAGCGAGGCCAGGATCTGTGCGGCCTTGGCCGGACCGATGCCGTTCACGGAACAGAGTTCGGAAACCGTGACCTGTTTTAATGCGGCCAATCCGCCGAACTGCTTCAGAAGATGGTTGGCCATCTCGACCGCGCTGCTCTTCTTCCGTCCGGTTCGGAGCAAGATCGCCAGAAGCTGGGCATCCGACAGCACTTCCGGTCCATGGCGGATCAATCGTTCCCGCGGACGTTCAATCTCCGGCCAGTTTTTAATGCCCTTCGCCTCATTGGTCCTTAAAGTTTCCATTGAGCATCTCCCCTGAAATATGTAGTTCGTTACTTATACCGTTTACAATTTTTGTCATAAATACAGATGCACACCATGTACGAAAAGAGACATTCTAGGTAATACACAATTACTTTCAATGAGTTGAATAACTGTTCAAAAATGGCACACCGCTTGCATTTAAGAATGGGTGAGAACTTTCACAACGCAAGGAGGGCGACTCCCATGAAATGTCCAAAATGTAACGGATTGATGTTCATCGAACGGTTCGCTGATTACTTTTTGACTTTTCATGCATGGAAATGCGTCAACTGCGGCTCGGTCATGGATCAAACGATCTTATCCAACCGGGCCAAGGGCGCCGAGATGGAACTGATGCTTCAAACGGTATCCACCGATGAACATTACGAAGACTGATCCTTGTATAAACGGGTTTTCCGCCCTGGGCGGAAAACCCGTTTTTCTGTCTATAGGTCATTCAACCTTATTCCCTGCCTTCCCATCTTTTAAGATCCTCCGCAACTGAAGGTAAATCGAAATTCACGATTTTGCTCCTCCCCCGCAATACGAATTCCTTTTAAGCTCAGAGAAACCTGACGGCATTTATCCGGCAGGATTTTCTGAAACAGCAGCATTCCGTTTTCAGATCCTCCGGATGGGATCTCACTGTTCTTAAGCCGCAACCCCCGTATTTTCTCCATTTCCTCCCTGGACTGCGCTAGCGACTTGAGAATGGGAAATGTTATCTCACCCGAAGCCCCTTTCGACCGGTAATAATCCATGCTCTCTTCAGCCGATAGGACCCGATAGGGCTTTCGGTCGTCATCCAAAAGCAGCGCATCCTGACCGTCAACCGATACGGCATGCGAAGTTTGATTCCGAATCGTCACTTCAAACGCCGTGTAATAGACCGACAGATCGATGCCGAGCCGCTCCCGCTCCGGGTTCCGGATTCCGGACGTCTCGACCGGCTTGATTTCAACGATCACCTGGTTTGACCCGGCGGAAGGTTCCGTCTCGGGTACGGTTGGATTTAGATAGGGCGCCCGATTAGCGCAGGAGGATTGGAGAAGGACGATGACTAATACCCAATAGCTGCGCGGTCGAAATGAAAGTAACATTAAGTTCTCCTTGATAGAGGGCATTCATTATAATAAATCCGGGAGAACGTGTCAAAAAACCGCTGCCCTATTTTCGACGAGATCACAGGCGCGTTGCGCGCCGTTCTCGCTGCGAATCTGCCGGCCGACCCTGTCGGCTTTATCCCGGCATCCCCGGTTGGCGAGAAGCACCGTGAGATGATCCGTCAATTTTCTCACCGTGACCTTCTGGAAAGGCAGGACCCGGGCGATCCCGAGTCGCGACGCGCGACGGGCATTATCGGGCTGATCGAACGCCACGGGAGTGACAAGCATGGGGCGGCCAGCGGCCAGCGCCTGGGACAACGTGCCGATCCCGCCCGGATGGACATTCACCGAAGCATGGGGAAAAACATGGGAGTACGGGAGATACGAAAACTCTTTTACAGTCTCCGGGCTGTTGAAGTCGGCTGATGGCGGAGAGCCCGTAATCAGTATCGCCCGTTGGCCGAATTCCTTCGCTGCGGCCATCGCGATGCGGAAAAAATCCTTCGGATCCATCGAAACGGAGGATCCAAGCGTGAAGACGATGGGTGGATCACCGGCCTCAAGAAACGCTTTCAGTTCGGCGGCGGCCGCACCGGATGGAGAGCTGCCGTCGTAACGTGCGAATCCGCAGATCTCCGTGTTCGCCGGCCAATCGTGCTGGGGTTCCGCGAGCAGCCGCGAGAACAGCGCAAGATTGAGCCGCGGCGAGAACTGGCCTTCGAACATGGCCATTTTTTTGGCATGCGGCAGCCCGATCTCGGCGCGGAGTTCATGAAGCGGCCGCTCCCAGGAGGCACTGATCGCCTTCGCCAGACCGAAGATCCCCCGATAAAGACCAATACTAAAACACCCAAGATGATGCAGCCACGGAGCGGCCGGGATGACGGACGGATCATGAGCCGAAAAGAAACTCATCGGCGACAGCACGGTCGAGATCCAGGGCAGCCCCCGCTTTTCGGCCACCAGAGGAAGGGCATAGGTGATCGGGTGAGATATAAGAAGGTCCGCGCCGTCGGCTGCGCGGAAAAGATCGTCGTAACTCTCCCTCACGTAAGGCATCACGACCTGCCGTATCAGATACTCCGGACCCTTTCGCGGATGAACGATCTTGCGTACGACCTCCTGCGTGCTGCCGAACTGGGACTCCAGCGGCCGCATCACCGTGAACTCGATCCCCTCTCCCTCGACTATCGCTCGATAACGGTCGAGAGTGGCGATCACGGGACGATGGCCGCGGCGTTTGAGTTCTTTCGCAATCGCGACATAGGGATGAAGATCGCCGAGCGAACCAAAGGTGGCGATCAGGATGCGCTTACTTTTATGGTTCAAAACCGTTTGGGCTTCCTTCTATCAATTGTCGCGCATGCGCTACCTGCTCAATAGGCCGGACATCTCCAGTACGCGTTTCGACCAAGCACTGGACTGTTCAGCGACTTGGCGGCGTTGCGCCGGATCTATCCAGATCCGTGCCCAGTTTTGTTGCCAACGCGCGAGTTGGATCTGTAACTCCACCAACTCTGCCGCTGCATGGCTTTCGGCCTCCGCCGCCGTCCATTCGATAAAGAGCTTGCTTTCATTGATGAGACTCTCAACGGCTTCGCGGCCGGCGTCGTGGGCGGAGAACGACTTGATCCGACTCAAATTCGCCGCCAGTCCGCCCAATCGAACGGGCAAGCCGTCATGAAGGTATCGTTCACGGATTGCGGTCCAATTTTTCATGCGTCCTCCGACAGCAATGGCCGGACAATCCCGGCGACTCGTTCTCGAATGGTCGAGTCAAGGATCTCCATTGAGGGATTGTTCTGGCGAGGTCGGATATTGATGAGTGACTCAAAAGTTACTTGATGTGCTGATGGATTCCAATCGGCACCCCATACGTCTTTCTGCCGGCTGCCATCATCGAGCAAGACGGCTTCACAATCGGCATGCAGCGCTCCTCCGCCGGCCAGGATTCCCCGTTGAATATCTACCGCGCTAAACTTGACCCGCCGCCGAACCCTTCCTCCCGCCCGCATAATGAGGTTGGCCTCCGTGTAGCTTGGTGGATTAACCAGGATCCTTTCCTATTGTTTCAAGGTAGAGAAATGTATTTACAGCTCCAGATCCTAAGAAGCCAACCCAAACAAGCAGTGCCATCAATGTCCAAAAACCGTATATATAAAATGGCTCATTAATTGTACCAGCTGCAGTCCAGATTAGAACGAGTGCGGCCATTAGCAATGCGGGTACAGTCACTAAAGTGCTTACACCCATTCCCCTCGAATAATTATCAATCAATTCACGACAGCGCTTCCGACCATTCTCTCCAGAAAGTCCCTCGAAAACTATCACATTGGATGCCATAGCCCAGTACAGGCGATACTTAATTCCCATAAAAATTCCGTAAATGGGAACGAGACTCCATAAAATCGCCGCCCCTTCGAAATAAATCTTCATGAAGAAAAACGGAGGAAATAGGCTCCAGGATCTCTGGACAGCCTGCCATGGAAGAATGTTTCTTCCGTTGACTTTTTGACTTATTAGAATACTCTGTAACAGATCTCCAAAGATTGGAACACACAAAATCGGGAGAACGGGCAGTAGATCTTTCCAATAAGTCAGGTGGAAATTCACTGAACGCTTCCAAATGACAAAGCTTCTAAAGCGCATATATCTTGCCACTCCTGTAGCTCAAGGCCTTCCACATAGCTGCCGGGCCGAACTTTTCCGCCCGCCCCCGCTTAACGCGGTCGGCTCCAGCACGGGTTAGCTGACTCGCGTGTCAATGAGACGAACGAACTCATTGAACGAAGTAAACGGCGAATTTCGGGATAGATAGGTCCCTGTGGCCGGTTTGTAATCCCCGTCGCTACCAAGCGGCCAGATATTATTAATAATGTAGTAGAGCACGTCAGTGGATGATAATAAGTAACCCGTGTTCAAACTTTCGTAAAGCAGCACGATGAACCAGTTAAGATCCTGATGTCTCAGACGGTCAACGACGTTCGCAGTTACTCCCCACCTGTACGGTGCTTCCCCTCTGCCTTTAATGTATAGCAGGCAATGAACAGAACCACTGACTTCAAAAACATTCCGTGAAACTATGCTGCGTTCCACCCTTAGGCCCGGCGACCTTCTTAGTTCTGAGACGAAGTCATCGACAATCTGTGCCCCTGTGTTCATTGAGACAGCACCCCTCATTACGTAAGCCAGCTAATGAAACAAGCCAAGCCGCCACGGTAACGGCTTTTCTCAACGTCATCCTACGAGAAAATCCCTCAACAGTCAATAATTTGGACCGCACCCCGCTGCCGCTTGACGCCCCCATCCTCCGTCCTCCATAATGGTCTCATGCGCGTGATTGCGGGGGAAGCGAAGGGACGACGATTGAAAGGTCCGCGCGGGGCGGAGACCCGACCCACCTCGGACAAGGTGAAGGAGGCGCTGTTTTCGA
>JACQFA010000075.1 GCA_016200255.1 Nitrospirota bacterium
AGATATCCCGGACCGTAAGGTCCCTAAAGGCCTCTTGTAGACTACAAGATTGATAGGCGGGGGGTGGAAGGTCCGCAAGGACTGTAGCTCACCCGTACTAATCGGCCGTGAGGCTTGACCTTAATTTTTGCTTCTAATAAGTTGGATTTTCCATATCCGCGTTTTGAAAGACCAGTCTTCAACGAATTCTCGGTGGCCTAACCGGAGGGGTCACACCCGTTCCCATCCCGAACACGGAAGTTAAGCCCTCCAGGGCCGATGATACTATGCCTTTACAGGCATGGGAAAGTAGGACGCCGCCGGGTATAATCAAAGCCCGCTCTTGCTTCGGCAAGGGCGGGCTTTTTTATTCTCGAGGGATTTGTTGATTCTCCGTTACGATTTGGAGGAGGACTCTTTCTTAGAGGAGCTTTCCGATTTTGAGGAACGTTCCGACTTAGAAGGGCTGTCTGACTTTGAGGAACTTTCTGATTTAGAGGAACTCTCTGACTTGGAGGGGCTGTCCGACTTAGAAGAGCTTTCCGATTTGGACGAACTCTCGGACTTTGGAGCGCCCGCGGCCGGTTCTTTGTTTTTGCCCGTTTCCGGCTTTTTATCATCGGTGGATTTCATTTTCTGCGAGTAGTCTGTTACATACCAGCCGCTCCCCTTGAACATCAGTCCCGAAGCTGAAATGACCCTGATTAGTTTTCCAGAACAACGTTCGCATTTCTTTAAAGGTGGATCGTTGACTTTTTGCATCACCTCGACGCGGTGTTTGCAGGATGAGCATTCGTATTCGTAAATGGGCAAGTTGCGGTTTCCTCCTTAATGAGTTTCTTTGAGTTTCTTAATCGCCTCGGCCATCCGGTCCATGCCTTTTTCGATCAACGGCAGGGCGGTGGCGTAGGAAATACGCAGATGGCCCGGCGCGCCGAAGGCGTCTCCGGCCACCACGGCGATCCGTGCTTCCTCCAGAAAATAGTCGGCCAGGTCATTGACCGACTTGAATGCGCGGTCCTTCCAGCGACGGTTCATCAGCGCCATGACATTGGGAAAGGCATAGAAGGCTCCTCGCGGCATCAAACAGCTCACGCCCGGCATCTCGTTCAAGCGCTTCACGATATAACGACGGCGTTGATCGAACTCGGCCACCATCATTTCCGTGAAACGGGATCCTCCGCGCAGCGCCGCCACGGCCGCCTTCTGCGCGATCGAGGTCGGGTTGGAGGTGCTCTGGCTCTGGACCGTCTCGATCGCCGTGATCACATCCCTGGGCCCGGCGGCATAACCGATCCGCCAGCCGGTCATGGCATACGATTTCGAGACGCCGTTCACGACGATCGTCCGGTTCTTCAATTCCGGATGGATCGCCGCGAAGCTGACATGCTTGAATCCGTCATACACGAACGGTTCATAGATCTCGTCCGAGATTACGATCAGCCGTTTCTCGAGAATGACGTCGACCAGTTCCTCGAGCTGCTTTTGCGTATAGGCCGAGCCGGTCGGGTTGGACGGCGAGTTGAGGATCAGGGCCTTTGTTCGCGGTGTGATCCGCGCAGCCAGCAGATCACGGGTCAATAGAAAATGATCCTCCTCGCGGGTTTCAATAAAGACGGGCATCGCATCGTTCAGCCGGACCTGGTCCGGATAGGAAACCCAGTACGGCGCCGGGATCAGCACCTCATCGCCGCGTTCGAACAGCACCTGGGCCAGGTTGTACAGACTGTGTTTGGCGCCGCAGGAAACGACGACCTGGTTTTTTTCATATTGAAGATTATTGTCGCGCCGGAATTTCTCGACGATGGCCGCTTTCAGTTCATCGATCCCGCCTGGCGCGGTGTATTTCGTGAAACCGGCGCGCAGCGCCTCGATCGCGGCATTTTTTATCTCGTCCGGGGTGTCGAAGTCCGGTTCGCCCAGACCGAAATCGATCACCTCGATTCCTTGGGTCTTCAGTGCCTTTGCTTTTGCTGAAAGTGCCAATGTTGCGGACGGCTGGATGGAAGAGACGCGCTGCGCGAGTTTCATTTGGGACCCTTCTGGAACCGTTCCCGTAGATGCTGAGCGACCATCGGGGGAACCAGGTCTTTGACCACTCCGCCGTAGCTGGCGACCTCTTTGATCGCGCTGGAGGTGAGATAGGAATATTCCTCGCTGGGCATCAGAAAGACCGTCTCGACTCCTCCGTCGAGTTTGCGGTTCAACAAGGCCATCATGAATTCATGTTCGAAATCGGAGATCGCCCGAAGGCCGCGCACAATGGCATGAACGCCCTTGCGTTTCATGTATTCGGCCAGCAGCCCCTCGAAGATCTCGATCTCGACGTTCGGGATGTTCCGTGTGGCCTCCCGGATCATCTCGACGCGTTCGTGAATATCGAACAGCGGCTTCTTCTTGGGATTGGGCGCGACGGCAATAATCACTTTGTCAAAAATCTGAAAACTTCTGCGGACGATATCAATGTGTCCGTTCGTGATCGGATCAAACGTTCCCGGGTAGACGCCGATTTTCATTCTGAATCCGTTTCCTTTCCTTTTATAAGTGGGGGCCCGTGCGGAAACACATAAGGCCGGTCCTCCGATGCCCCCACACCCCACGCTCAGGCTGGCGAAGCCAGCCTATCGCTTACGGTAAAGCGTTAAAACCGTGTCGCCGTATTCGTAGGACCGGACGGCTTCCAGGCTCCCGAGCTCCTTCGGGAGCTCGATCTTATGGAAATGCTCCACGACGACAAGACCGTCGGGAGTTATCATAACACCCTGACCCAGTACTGGCAATAATTTTTTAAGATGCCAGGTATGGTAGGGAGGATCGGCGAAGACCAGATCGTACGACCGGAGGATCTGCTTGATGAAGCGGAAGGCGTCCATCCGGTAGACGGAGGCCCGGTCGCTGAAGCCGCAGGCGGTGAGATTCTCTTCAAGGGTATCAGAGATCGCTTCGTCCACCTCGATAAAATCAAGATGGGCCGCGCCGCGGCTCAAGGCCTCAATCCCGACCCCGCCCGATCCGGCGAACAGATCGAGCATCCGCGCGTCCACGATACGGTTTCCCAAGATCGAAAACAGCGCCTCCTTCACCTTGTCCGAGGTGGGTCGGGTCTCCGCCCCGCGCGGACCTTTCAATCGTCGTCCCTTCGCTTCCCCCGCAATCACGCGCATGAGACCATTATGGAGGACGGAGGATGGGGGCGTCAAGC
>JACQFA010000010.1 GCA_016200255.1 Nitrospirota bacterium
ACCGCAAACCGAGACGATGCAGTTGATCGGGGTGCTGTACGGCGAAGGGTATGTCAAGACGTACTACCGCGGCGAAGAGGAGTACGGCGTGATGTCGGCCGTCGCCGGCGCCTCGCGCGCCGGTGTGCGCTGTTTCACGGCCACGGCCGGTCCGGGGACATTGCGCGGACTCGAAGCGATCGCTTCCTGGCCGGGCCACCGTCTTCCGGCCGTCATCATCTTCACCTGTCGAGTGGTCAATGCCCCGCTGGCGATTCAGCCGGACAATATCGAAATCTCCTACCTCTTGAATACCGGGATGGTTCTGTTCCATGCCGAGAACCAGCAGGACGTCTTCGATTTCATCCTGAAAGGGTTCATCATCTCCGAGATGAATGACGTGACGCTGCCGGTCGGCATCGCCTATGACGGTTTCTTTGTCACCCATGCGCGCGGTTATGTCATGATGCCGCCCAAGGACATCAAGCTGCCTCCCCGTGAGGCCTATCACGGCGCCGTCCCGGTGCTGGATGCCGAAAACCCACCGGCGCGCCTTTCCCGTGATGCCCCGGTTCAAAAGAGCAACTTCATGTCCTACAACATCCATGCCGTATGGCAGCAGGAAGTCTGGGCCGCACAGGAACGCGCCAAGAAATACATCCGCCGTTATATGGGCGGACTTCTTGAGGTGAAAAATCCGGAGGCGGACATCTTCTTCATCGCCTCCGGCTCGGCCGCGGCGCAATCCCGGGAGGCGATGCGGCTTCTGGAGGAACAGGGGATTCATACCGGGCTGATCAAGATCCGATCGTTGCGTCCCTTCCCGACGCTTGAATTGCAGGATGCCTGCCGCAAGGCCAAGCTGCTCGTGATTCCGGAATTCAATTATCCCGGATGGATGGCGAAGGAGGTTTCGACCGCGCTTTACGGCGAATGCACCGCCCATATGATCGCCGGTCCCCGCGTATTCGGCGGAATGACCATGCCGGTCGAATTGATCGTCGAGCGGGTGCTCGGCGGACTTCGCCAGCTCGATCCCACCCGGCTTCCGGTCGGTGCGGCTTTCGGATCCGGAGTGGCCACCGAGGCGGCGAAAGAGGTTTCGAAGGAAGACGTCAATCGGTTTATGCAGAACATTTAATTTGTTTGGTGTCCCTTGAGTTACAACAAAGCCCTCCGGTGATCCGGGGGGCTTTGTTTATTCATGCAGGTTGATACGTTAAAAGGGATAAATCGGTGATGGACAAACCATATCGCTGGGAAGGTCCCCGGGTACTGGAGACGCACCTGGAAGTTCTCGGACCCAGAAAGCAGGGGAAGGTCCGGGACATTTATGACCTGGGCGATTCACTTCTTTTGGTCGCAACGGACCGCCTCTCGGCCTTCGATGTGGTTTTACCGGACGGCATTCCCGGCAAGGGATTTGTATTAACTCGGCTTTCCAAATTCTGGTTTGACTGGCTGGGGTCGATCAAGACTCCCGTTGACCATCACCTGGTCAGCACGGACCTCTCCGAATTTCCCGATTCCTGTCATCGCTTCAAGGATATCCTGTCCGGCCGCAGCATGCTGGTACGGAAGGCGAAGCCGCTTCCGGTTGAATGCATAGTCCGGGGGTATCTGTCCGGCTCGGGCTGGAAGGAATACCGGCAGGGCGGGACGATTTGCGGGTTGCCGTTGACGGCCGGATTGAGGGAATCGGAGAAGCTGCCCCAGCCGATGTTCACCCCGTCTACGAAGGCGACCGAGGGCCATGACATCAATATTTCTTATGAGCAGATGGAAAAAATTCTCGGAAAGGCTGTTGCCGAGGAAGTACGTTCAACGAGTCTGAAGATTTATAAACAGGCCTCGGATTTCGCGGATGCACGCGGGATTATCATCGCCGATACAAAGTTTGAGTTCGGTCTCGATCCGAAAACGGGACGGCTCATTTTGATTGACGAGGTTCTGACACCGGACTCTTCACGCTTCTGGCCCAAAGACGAGTATGCTCCCGGCGGAGCACAACCCAGTTTTGACAAGCAGTACGTGCGCGACTACCTTGATTCAATCCGATGGAATCACAAGCCGCCGGCCCCGCAATTGCCCAAAGAGGTCATTCAGAAGACGAGCAACAAGTATTTCGAGGCGATGTCCCGTTTGACGGGCCGCGCTGCGTAAGATTGGCTATCGGGGATTGGGATCCCGGAACACCTCGGGGTTTTCGGGATCCTCCATGTCTCCCCGGGCGATAAAGTCCGCCCAGATCAACACCATGTTTCCGCTGTCCTTGACCGCTTTGATCCCTTCCTTCAAATGCTGGATCTTGGAAGGCGTGGCTCCGTTGCGTTCGATCTCGGCCAGCTCGGACGTGAGTGTTTGGTTTAATTTCTCCAACGCGCTTTGGACCTCGGCGAGGCTTTGTTGCATTTCGGGTGTCATTGAAACTCCTTGGTTTGATCGTTACTCATAGGCTTCGCCCGGCATGGACTCGTTGAATTCATGGCGGCAGCTTTTGCAACGGAGAAAGATGCGGCTTTCCCGTACGCTGACGGTGCATCGAAAATCGAGCTCCGCCCCGCGGATCATGCATTTCGGACAGGGAAATCCTTTAAGCCATGAGGCGGTATCGGGATTCGAGAGTTGATACAGTTTGTTCTCGGTGCTGACCGGAAAGTTATACCGACATCCGGCGCACATGGCCGTGTAGACATTTTCTCCGTCGGGACTTTCCGTCTTGATGCGGACAAGAAAATCCTGCTTGCGACAGACGGGACAGGCGATCTCGCCCAGTCGTTGTTGTATGATCTCTGTAGTAATCATCCATCTCCTCTATACAGTAGTGGCAGTATAACAGACCCCAATCTTCCTGTGCAACTTGAACTGCGATGCCATGGCAGAGAATAGAACCCGGAAGGACGGGTTCTATATTTAGTGAGGAAATATTTGTTGACAAGAATGCGATGGACTAAATATACTCATTAGCTCCCCGGCAATGTTGCATTTACAAACAGGATCGTAAAATAAGCGAGGAGAAGGAATGGCCATCTCAAAATCAAAGATTATTTATACGCAAGTCGATGAAGCGCCGATGCTGGCAACGTACTCTCTCCTCCCGATTGTCAGCGCATTTACAAAGGCGGCGGGTGTTGCCGTTGAAAAACGGGACATCTCTCTTGCCGGCCGGATTATCGCCAACTTTCCCGAACATCTCACTCCGAGTCAAAAACAATCGGATGATCTGGCCGAATTGGGGCAGCTCGCAAAGGCGCCGGAGGCCAATATCATCAAACTCCCCAATGTCAGTGCTTCGATCCCCCAGCTCAAAGCGGCCATCAAGGAATTACAGTCTCAGGGCTACAAAATCCCCGACTATCCCGAAGACCCGAAAAGCGACCAAGAGAAAGAGATCAAGGCCCGATATGCCAAGGTGTTGGGAAGCGCCGTCAATCCTGTTTTAAGAGAAGGCAATTCCGATCGCCGAGCGCCGCTCTCGGTCAAACAATATGCCAGGAAGCACCCGCACAAGATGGGAGCCTGGAGTCCGGACTCCAAGACTCATGTCGCCCATATGACTCGTGGTGATTTCTTTTCCAACGAAAAATCGACCGTGATCACGGAGGCCACCGATGCGCGCATCGAGTTTGTCGGTCAAGATGGAAAGACCACGATTCTGAAACCCAAGCTGTCCCTCAAGGCCGGCGAAGTCATCGACGGCACCTTCATGAGCCGCCGCGTTTTGCGCGAATTCCTTGAGGCCCAGATCGAAGATGCAAAAAAGCAGAGCGTGTTGTTCTCGATCCATCTCAAAGCCACCATGATGAAGGTCTCCGACCCGAAGATTTTTGGTCACGCTGTGTCTGTGTTCTTCAAAGACGTCTTTGAAAAACACGCGGCCGTGTTCAAAAAGTTGGGCGTTGATCCCGACAACGGCCTGGGCGACCTCTACGCCAAGATGAAAACACTGCCGGATGACCAACGGGCTGCCATCGAAGCGGATATCAAAGCGTGTTATCAGAAGCGGCCTGCGCTGGCGATGGTGAACTCCGATAAAGGGATCACAAATTTGCATGTCCCCAGCGACATCATTATCGACGCCTCCATGCCGCCGGTGATTCGTGACTCCGGAAAAATGTGGGGTCCCGACGGCAAGCTTCACGATACCAAGGCCGTCATCCCCGACAGCAGTTACGCAGTGGTCTATCATGAAGTCATCGAATTCTGTAAAAAACATGGCGCCTTCGATCCTCGAACCATGGGGAGTGTTTCCAACGTGGGTCTCATGGCGCAGGCGGCCGAGGAATACGGATCTCACGACAAGACCTTTAAAGTGCCGGGCAACGGCACGATCCGTGTGGTCGCCGCGTCGGGAAAGACCTTGATTGAACACACGGTGGAAGAAGGGGATATCTGGCGGATGTGCCAGGCCAAGGATGCGCCGATACAGGATTGGGTCAAGCTGGCCGTTACTCGCGCAAAGGCCACCGGATTACCAGCAGTGTTCTGGTTGGACAAGAACCGGGCGCACGACGCGGAGCTGATCAAGAAAGTCAATCGCTACCTGCCGAATCACGATACGAAGGGTCTGGATATCCGCATCATGTCTCCGGCCGAGGCGACGCGGTTCTCTCTGCAACGGTTGAAAGAGGGGAAAGATACGATTTCGGTGACGGGGAACGTCTTGCGAGACTACCTCACGGACCTGTTCCCGATTCTTGAAATAGGGACCAGCGCAAAAATGCTCTCGATCGTTCCTTTGATGAACGGCGGCGGATTGTTTGAGACCGGGGCCGGAGGCTCGGCGCCCAAACACGTACAGCAGCTTCAGCAAGAAGGGTACTTACGGTGGGATTCTCTCGGCGAATTTTTGGCGCTGGCCGCTTCATTGGAACATTTGAGCAAAGCCTCCGACAATCCGGCCGCAAAAATTTTGGCGGATACGCTTGACCGGGCCACCGCCAAGTTCCTGGATAGCGACAAGTCGCCGGCCCGTAAAGTCGGGGAGATCGATAATCGCGGAAGCCATTTTTATCTCGCGTTGTACTGGGCGCAGGCCCTGGCGGAGCAGACGGAAGACAAGAGCCTTCAAGCGCGTTTCGCAAAAGTCGCACAACAGCTTGTACAGAACGAATCCAAGATCAATGCCGAGCTGATCGGCGCCCAGGGAAAGCCGGTTGATCTCGGCGGCTATTATCATCCCAATCTGGAAAAGACGACAAAAGCGATGCGTCCGAGCCCAACCCTCAATGCGATCGTGGATGCGATCAAGTAAGGGTGTAGCTGGAGGCGCTTCATCACCACTCTCCCACCTTGAAAAACTTTCCCGAACGGAGTAGTCTAAGACTGTCAGGTCAATCCTGCCACCGAGTTCTAACCACAAGGAGGACTCACCATGCCGATCTACGTTTTGCTCAGCACCCTGACCGATCAGGGCCGAAAGACCATCAAAGCCAAACCCAGCCGAATCAAACAGGTCAATATTGAAATCGAATCGATGGGGGCAAAAGTCCTGTCCCAGTACGCCCTTTTGGGGCCGTATGATTTTGTGAACATCATCGAGGCGAAAGACAACAAGGCGATCGCAAAGATCTCGATGGAGTTGGGTTCGCGCGGGTCGGTCCAATTTCTGACGATGCCGGCGATTCCGATTGAAGAGTTTATCGCGTCGATCAAAAAGTAATGGGCGGCCGGGTTTGACTTCAATCGCGCACCAGAGGATGAGCCGCCGGATCACCCGGACCGGTTTGTTCTGTTGGCTTGGTCTATCATTGGCCGCCTGCGCCGCCGCTCGCCCGATGTCCTATTCACTGGAGGACAGCGAAATATTTGTTGCGCCGCGACCCCACTTTCTCAATCTGGCCGTCGCGGTTATGGAGGACGGGCGCTCTTCCGAGGAGAAGGCATGGGCTTCCCGCTTCCAACTGCCGTCCGATTTGTCCGACTCCGTCTCGGACCGAATCGTCCGGCATCTCCGCGCTTCATCCGTCTTCAGTCAGGTTGAAACCATGCCGGGTCCGGTCGACCCAAACTCTTCAGACAATATTCGCGAGTTGGTTTCCAAGGGCGCGGATGTCGTCTTGATGGGGGAACTGCTTCATTACTATGGACGGAACGATCCGGATCGCCGGATCGAAGGTCATGTTCAGTTTGCGAACCTGAAACTTTACAGCACCCATACCGGACAACTTCTATGGCAGGGAACAGCCGACAAACTGATCCAGCGACAGGAAAAAAATCCCGGCCGCGACGATTTCTATGCCGTCGAGGCGCTGCGCGGGGCGATCAACCAATTGGCGATCCGATTAAGCGGACAGACGTTTTCTCGCGCGCAGGTTTACCCCTCCGAACGGATCACGATGCGACAGTGGCGGGTGGGGGTATTATCGCCCGAAGATCTTCGGTCTCCGGAAGAGAAAAGTACAACGGTCCGAAAACTCGAGGGCGATCGGGATTATTTCCTGTACAGCGAGGATAATGAAGGGATCAATAAACCTCGCGCGGACGCGGTGTCCGATCAATGGGTTCGTAAACTGAAGGCCGCAAAGATTTACGGAAGCGTTTTGATCATCACAGCACGCGGCGTCACACCCGAAAAACTTCGCGAATGGTCCGAAGAAGGTGTGGATGCCGTTCTGGCCAGCCAGTTGAGTCGCTTATCTGCATCGGTCACGCCATCCTATCCGAGCCAATCTTTTCCGATCTGGAGCGGCGGGATGGGGTTCCGGCCGATCTTCAAGGCGACCGCCCTGACCCGCCTTCAGGACGTTCAATTGATCGATACCCGAAGCGGTCAGGTGCTTTGGAAGGGGGAGGCGGAATACGGTATCGACCGGTCCGTTAAACGATGGGAATCCCCGGTCGATCTTCTGCGGGAATCCCTGAGTAAAACCCTGGACCGTCTGGTGAATCAATTATCGCAGTACTCGCCGTCCTCCGATGAGAAATGACCCGTTTCCCAGATGGGTCTAAAGACCTGTTCCCGTCCCGGACGATAGGTCTTTTTTTTTCTTGAGAATGACAAGGAAACTGGCTACAATACACCTTCCTTTTCTACGACGTTCAACCATGCCGAAACCATGACGATTCGAAGGGACAGGAGGCAGACGAATGGCTAAGGTGCTTGAAGGCCCGGGGATGGGCTTGTTAAAGAAATGGGGGATAAACGTTCCGGGGTATGTGGTCGTGACCTCCGCGGAACAGTTCAACCCGTTGGTCTCCGCCCATGCCTGGCTGAAGGAATCCCGTTTGGTCGTCAAGGCCCATGAAGCGGTCGGTTCGAGAATGAAACTCGGCCTGGTCAAGGTGGATCTCGATCTGGCGGCGGCCCAACGGGCGGTCAAGGAAATGCTGGGGAAGACGCTGGACGGTGGAATGACGATCTCCCAGGTGATCGTCTCCGAGATGATTCCGCACAAGGAGGAATATTATATTTCGGTCAAGTCCACGCGCGAGGGCGCGGAGCTCATGCTTGCGAGCGTGGGCGGGATCGAGATCGAGTCGAACTGGGACAAGGTCAAAAAAATATCGGTCCAGGTCGCTGAAGTTCCTTCCAAGGATGAACTGACCGATCTGGTCAAACGGGCCGGATTCGGCCGGGATCTCGTTACGAGGGTGGCGGAGTTCGCGGCCAAACTGCATCAGTGTTTTGAGCAGGAAGATGCCCAGTATCTTGAGATCAATCCGCTCGTCTCGCGTTCGGGCGATGGTGAACTGGTTGCGCTGGATGCGGTGACTCTGCTGGATGCCGACGCCCGGTTCCGTCATCCGGACTGGGATTTTTCGTTTGCGGCCGAGTTTGGCCGGCCCTACTCCGAAAATGAACGGGCCGTGATGGAGGTGGATTCCAAAATCAAGGGATCGGTCAAATTCATCGAGATTCCGAACGGCGATACCGCGCTGCTGCCGGCCGGCGGCGGGGCCAGCGTCTTTTATACCGATGCCGTTGTCGCCCTCGGCGGGAAACCGGCGAACTATGCCGAGTATTCGGGAGACCCCCCCGACTGGGCGGTCGAGGTTCTGACCGAGAAAGTCTGCTCCCTCCCCAATATCAAGCGGATCATCGTGGGCGGCGCCATCGCCAATTTTACCAATGTCAAAAAAACATTTGCCGGGATCATCGCCGGTTTCCGGAAGGCCAAGGTCGCCGGCAAGATGAACGGGGTCGAGATCTGGGTCCGTCGGGGCGGTCCGTATGAAAAGGAAGGACTGGCTGCGATGAAGACCCTCGAGTCCGAAGGTTTTTTAATCCATGTTTTTGATCGCAATACCCCCCTGACCGATATTGTGGACATGTCGCTGAAAAAAGAGGCGGCGCCTTCGCGGGGGAAAGCCGGAACGGCCAAGACGAAAAGCGGGAGAGCCGGGGAGGCGAGACGATGAGCATCGTGGCCAATCGTGATACGCGGGTGGTGATCCAGGGGGGTCCGGCCGGCGTGAATGCGGCCCGGCGGATGGCCGAGTTCTGTCATCTGGTCAAGGCGCCGCTGACGGTCCAGGCCTTCGTTTTTCCTCCGGATGCCGGAAAGATCAATGAAGTGCCCTACGGCAGCGAGATCGTTTCGATCCCGGTCTACAAGACGGTGGCCGAGGCGGTCGCACAACACCCGGAAATCAACACCAGCCTCGTTTATGTCGGACCCGACCGGGCGCTCGGGGCGACCCGCGAGGCGCTGAACACCGGTTCGATACGGCTGGTCTCGATGATCACCGAGGGTGTTCCCGAAAAGGACACCAAACTTCTGACGCGCATCGCGCGTGAAAAGGGCAAGATTTTCAACGGACCGTCCGCCATCGGCATCATCTCGGCCGGCGAATGCCGTCTGGGCGTGATCGGCGGCGCCTTCGATAATTTGATCCTGAGCAAGCTTTACCGTCCCGGTTCCTTCGGCGTGATCACCAAGTCGGGCGGGCTGTCCAACGAGATCATCTGGATCTGCAGCCAGTTTGCGGACGGCGTCACGACCGCGATCGGGATCGGAGGCGACGCCTACCCGGGGTCGGATTACGTGACCTATCTGGAGATGTTCGAGAAGGATCCAAAAACTCATGCCGTCGTGATCGTGGGCGAGATGGGAGGGGATCTCGAAGAGCGGGCGGCCGAGTGGTACGGCGCCAAAAAACGCCGGATCAAGCTGATGGCGGTCATCTCCGGCTTCTGCCAGGAGGTGTTACCCAAGGGGATGAAGTTCGGCCATGCGGGCGCCAAAGAGGGAATGAAGGGCGAGGGCAGCGCGCGGCACAAAGCCGACCGTCTGCGCGAGGCCGGAGCGATCGTGCCGGCCACCTTCGGCGGCCTCGGACCCGCGATCAAGGAATTCTACCAGGAACTGATCGCCAAAGGCCTGGTGAAGGAGGCCGCGGCCGTTGCACCGGAAGTTCTCCCCCGTCTACCCAAGACGATCGAAGAATCACGTAAAAGCGGCGAGGTGCTGGTTGAGCCGCTGGTCAAGACAACCATCTCGGACGACCGTGGGGAAGAGCCGCTCTATTACGGCTACGCCGCCTCGGAGCTGATCAATCGAGGCTACCAGATTCCTCATGTCATCGGTCTTCTGTGGAATAAAAAGCTGATGACGCAACAGGAGGCCGAAATCATCAAGCGGATCATCATGCTCTCGGCCGATCACGGTCCGGCGGTTTCGGGCGCGCTGGCGACGATCATCGCGTCCTGCGCGGGAATCTCGATGGCCCAGTCGATCGCGGCCGGCATGATCATGATCGGGCCCCGCTTCGGCGGGGCCGTCACGGACGCCGGCAAGTGGTTCAAATATGCCGTGGAAAACAAGTTCTCGGTGGATGACTTTCTGAATTACATGAAGGCCAATGTCGGGCCGGTTCCCGGAATAGGCCACCGCGTAAAAAGCGTTAAGAATCCGGATAAAAGGGTGAAAGAACTCGTGGGTTACGTGAAGAGCCTGAATATCCACACCCCTCATCTTGACTTCGCCCTTGAGGTCGAAAAAGTGACGACGGCCAAGAAGGACACGCTGATTCTCAATGTGGACGGAACGATCGCGGCCGTACTGGTCGACCTGGGTTTCCCGGTCGAAAGCCTCAACGGTTTCTTCATCCTGGCGCGGACGATCGGCCTGATCGGCCACTGGATCGATCAGAAACAGCAGAGTAGCCGTTTGATCCGTTTGTTCGATTACCTGATCAATTACGCGGCCCCGAAAAAGAAGGATGTCCCGCCGCTCAAGTAGATGTCCTTGATACCACGACTTGACTAAGTTTGTCGCGGCCCATTAGAATGAATCTTCTGTCTATGAACGAAGAGCGTTTTAAAAATCGGGAATTCGTCGGGGGAGGTACCATCCATGTCGGTTGAGCCCATCAAAAAGCTTTATGCCTCGATGCCGGAGAAACTGGCCAAGGCCCGGAAAAAATTCGGACGGCCGTTGACGCTGACCGAAAAAATCCTGGTGACGCATGCGGATGATTTTGATGCCCAGGTCTGGGAGCGGGGCAAGGCCCAGCTTCTTCTCCGGCCGGACCGCGTGGCGATGCAGGATGCGACGGCCCAGATGGCGCTGCTCCAGTTCATTCAGGCCGGAAAAAAGAAGGTGGCCGTCTCCAGCACGGTCCATTGCGACCACCTGATCCGGGCCCAGAGCGGCGCGAAGGAGGACGTCCAGCGGGCGATCGAAGAGAATAAAGAAGTCTACAACTTCCTCCGGTCGGCCTCGCGAAAATTCGGAATCGGTTTCTGGAAGCCGGGCGCCGGGATCATCCATCAGGTCGTTCTGGAGAATTACGCCTTTCCCGGCGCGCTTCTGATCGGAACCGATTCCCACACGCCGAACGGCGGCGGGCTGGGGATGCTTGCGATCGGGGTGGGCGGCGCGGATGCCGGAGAGGTGATGGCCGGTCTTCCGTGGGAGGTGCTCCATCCGAAGCTGATCGGCGTCCGATTAACGGGACAGTTGAAGGGCTGGGCCTCCTCGAAGGATGTTATTCTTTATCTCTGCGGTCTTCTGACGGTGAAGGGCGGGACGAACAAGATCATCGAATATTTCGGACCCGGCGCCCCGACCATCAGTGCCACCGGCAAGGGCACGATCACCAACATGGGAGCCGAACTGGGGGCGACCACTTCGATTTTCCAGTACGACGATAAGATGGCGTCCTATTTGAGCATCACGGAACGCGCCGAATGGGCCAAACTAGCGCAGGCCAACCGGGAGAATCTCATGGCCGATCCGGAGGTGATGGCCAAACCCGAAAAATTTTACGACCAGATCGTCGAGATCAACTTGTCCGAACTGGAACCTCACGTCGTCGGTCCGCACACGCCGGATCTGGCGCGGCCTATCTCGAAGCTCGCGGCCGAGGCGAAGGAAAAGGGATACCCGGTTGAATTGAAGGCCGCTCTCATCGGGTCCTGCACCAATTCCTCTTATGAAGACATCAGCCGCTCGGCCCATATCGCGCAGCAGGGGCTGAAAGGCGGTCTGAAGGCCAAGGCGAGTTTTCTGGTGACGCCCGGGTCCGAACGGATCTATAACACGATGATCCGCGACGGCTTCATGAAAACCTTCGAAGCGATGGGCGGGACGGTGCTGGCGAACGCCTGCGGACCCTGCATCGGACAGTGGAAACGATCCGATATTCAGCCCAAAGAGAGCAATTCGATCATAAGTTCCTACAATCGAAACTTTCCCGGACGGAACGACGGAAGCGCCGAGACGCTTTCCTTCCTTGCAAGTCCTGAAATCGTTACGGCGATGGCTTTTGCCGGTACGCTCGATTTCAATCCCGTCAATGGCACGCTGACGGCCGCGGACGGGACGAAGATCAAGTTCGAGCCGCCGAAGGGCGAGGAACTTCCGGCCAAGGGGTTTGCCAAGGGCGAGGAAGGGTTTGAACCGCCCGCGACGGACGGCGCAAAGATCGAGATCGATGTTCCGCCTGCGAGCGAGCGGCTGCAGCTTTTGAAACCCTTTCCGCGATGGGATGGGAAGGATTTCGCAAAACTGCCGATTCTGATCAAGGCCAGGGGGAAATGCACCACGGACCATATCTCTCCGGCCGGGCCCTGGCTTAAATACCGCGGCCATCTGGACAAAATTTCAGACAACATGTTTTTGGGCGCGAACAACGCCTTCAGCGCCGAGCCCGGCAAGGGGACGGATGTATTATCCGGTGAATCCAATCTGACGATCGCCGCGATTGCGCGCCGCTACAAAGCGAAGGGCATCGGCTCGGTCGTGATCGGGGATGAAAATTACGGCGAGGGTTCCAGCCGGGAACACGCCGCGATGTCGCCGCGGTTTCTGGGCGTGCTGGCCGTTCTGGTGAAAAGCTTCGCGCGGATTCACGAGACGAACCTCAAGAAACAGGGTATACTCCCGCTGACCTTTGCGGATCCAAAGGATTATGAGAAATTTGACCAGAAAGACCGGGTCGGCATCGTTGGGCTGGCCGGTCTCGCGCCCGGGGTAGCGGTGGAGGTGATCGTCCATAAATCAGACGGGAAGGACGTCAAGATCAAGGCCCATCACAGCATGACGGAACAGCAGATCGGATGGTTTATTGCCGGTTCGGCATTAAATGCCTTGAATTAAAGCATAACGTCGGTTCCATCGGAAGGAAAAATTAATGTCTGAGCCCATGTCCGAAAGCACGATCGGCGCCCATGGAAAGACGATTACGGTCGAGATCATGGGCCGGCCGTATGCCGTGCCCGAAGGCCTTACGATGCTTCGGGCGATGTGGTATACCGGGCATGAAGTCGTCCGCGGGGCGGGATGTCTCGGCGGTTTCTGCGGGGCCTGCGCCGCCACGTACCGGACCAAGGACGACGTCCGTCTTCGAAACGCGCTGGCCTGCCAGACGCTGGTCGAGGACGGGATGTCCTTCTATCTTAATTTTTCCTACTACCCGAACCGCAAGGCGGTTTACGATCTCGATACGATTTCCGATCCGAAACAGGAGTTGTTCAAGATCTATCCCGAGGCCTCGCTCTGCCGGAACTGCAACGCCTGCACCGAGGCCTGTCCCCAGGGAATCGATGTACGGGACGGCGTCTGGAAGGCCGTCTTCGGCGATTTTGCAAAAGTCTCCGAGATGTTCATGGACTGCGTGATGTGCGGCCAGTGCATTCCGGTCTGCATCGCCGATATCGCTCCGAACCATGTCGCGCTTTACGCCAGCCGCGCGCAGGGGGCCCGCCTCACGGCGCCGCCGCAAAATCTCGCACTGCGGGTTACAGAGATCCAGTCCGGAAAGTACGCCGCCGAATGGACGCGCATCCTTTCAATGAACGAAGAAGAACTGAAGATCGCGGCTCAACCCTCTAAGTAAAGAAAGCGTTGGAAATGGATCCGATCGAGGAATCGAAGAGTCAGGTGCTGAAGGGGCGTGATGAACGCCGGAAGCTCACGATTCCGATCCAGACTCCGACCGATAAGGACCGGCTGGTCCATGCCTATCATCCGGACTACAAGAAGGATGAGTACCATCCGATCCGCCTCGGACCCAATGCCGGTGAACGGACGGTTCGGGAAGTGGCCGAACTGTTGGAATCGGACAGTTCGATTTCAGCCGATCTCGATCTCACGCCGCAATATTGCGTGGATGTCCTCGTTGTCGGCGGCGGCGGGGCCGGCGCGACGGCCGCATTGACGGCCAAGTCGCAGGGGGCGAACGTTCTGCTCGTGACCAAGCTGCGGATGGGCGATTCGAACACCGTGATGGCCCAGGGCGGAATGCAGGTCGCGATCACGGCGGATGATTCGCCCGTGACCCACTTCTATGACACCCTTCGCGGCGGCCATCACAAAAACGATCCCAATCTGTTGAAGGTTTTGGTGGACGAAGGTCCGATGGCGGCCCAGTGGCTGATCGGGCTCGGGGTGCTGTTCGACCGGGATGAGAGCGGGAACCTCAAAACGAAAAAAGGCGGTGGCAGCACGAAGCCGCGTCTTCTCACCTGCAGCGACTATACCGGCCTTGAGATCATGCGCGTGCTCAAGGACGAGGTCCTGAACCGACAGATTCCCATCCTCGAGTTTTCACCCGTCGTGGAGCTGCTGACCGATCCTGATGGCCGGTGCACCGGTGCAGTCCTCAAGAACATCGATAACGGCCAGCTCATCGTGGTCGAAGCCAAGTCGGTCATCCTGGCGACGGGCGGCTCCGGACGGCTTCATATCGAGGGTTTTCCAACGAGCAATCACTACGGCGCGACCGGCGATGCGCTGGTGCTGGCCTACCGCGTGGGCGCGAAACTGGCCCATGCCGACACCTTTCAGTACCATCCCACCGGGTCCGTTTTTCCGGAGCAGCTGGCCGGCGCGCTCGTGACGGAAGGAATCCGCTCGGACGGCGGGCATCTTGTGAACCTGAACGGCAAGCGGTTTGTGAATGAGCTGGATACGCGCGACGTCGTGGCGGCCGCGATCATACGGGAATGCGCCCAAGGCCGGGGCGTGAAGACGCCCGCCGGACGGGTCGGGGTCTGGCTGGATGTACCGATGATCGATCTTCTTTTGGGTGAGGGAAGCATCACGAAGCGCTTTCCGGCGATGGTCCGGCAGTTCGAACGATATGGAATCGACATCCGCAAGGAACCGGTACTGATCTATCCCACGCTCCATTACCAGAACGGCGGCGTTGCAATTGACGTGCACGGACAGTCACAAGTTGAAGGTCTGTTTGTCGCGGGAGAGGCCTCGGGCGGGCTGCATGGACGAAACCGGCTGATGGGAAATTCGCTGCTCGACCTGATCGTTTTCGGAAAGCGGGCGGGCACTGCCGCAGCAAAGCGCGCCAAATCCGGCCCGGCCGGAAAACTAACGCTGTCGCATGTGACGCGGTTCCGGAAGGAACTGGAAAAAAACGGAATCAAGCCGACCCGGGTCGCGCCGATCATCCTTCCCGATTACGTCCGCCACGAAGAAATCGCTCACGCTGCGACGGTCAAACAATAAACCCAACATGAAGTGATCCTTGATCCTCGTCGTTCGTCATGGTCCAGGCCGTGGCCGCATATCCAACTACATGCAGCCTGCGCTTGACCATCTTCAGCGCACTCGCCTGGCCCTGTATACGAAGCTCCGTTTTCACGAGACCGGCGCATCCCGCCCGGACCTCAATGGAATCCGGGCGGTCGTCTTTTGGCTCGCCGATCCGCTTCGAGAGCAGTTTCCAGAATGCTTCCAAGAGGCAAGCGAGCTTAATGCCTTGGCGCGCGAGCGGAGCATCCCAACGATCAACCCACCCGAATCCCTCTCGAACAGCATCAAAAGCGTTCAGGCGCGGTTGTGGCGTGAAGCCGGAATCCCAACACCGGACCACCGGCGATTCGAAAGCCGGGAGGAGCTAGTGCGGGCGTTGAACGAGGTCCGCTTCCCGCTCATTGTGCGGCCGGACGAATTGCATAGCCAAATCGGGATGCGCATCAGTTGGAATCGCGCCGAAGTTGAGGCGTTCGTTGATCATCGATTCGGATATCCGGGCACCTTCACCTCTTTCGTTGACGTGCGCGAAGGTTATCGTGCGACCGCACCCGGTACGGTTTGGGCGCATTACTACCACAAGAAGCGGGCCCTGGTTCTTGGACCGATCGTCTTGGCCAATGAGGTTTTCTTCTCTAGCCATCCGATCGTGGCCTCGCAAACATGCACCTTCGGCTGGTACGACCGGGGACGGGTCTCTCTTGGGCGGCTGGCCCCCTGGCTGCCCTGGGAGCGACGATGCCTGGAGGCCGACCGGGAGTTTTCCGAGGCCGGTCCGGTCCATGCGAATCTCATGAGGGAAAGCGTATCGGCCCTCGGTCTGGCCTTCGCGGCAATCGACTATGCAGACCTTGCCGATGGAGGAGTAGTTCTGTGGGAAGCAAATCCTTACTTTTACCTTCCGCCACTGCGGGAGATGTTCCTCCCTGGTCCGAGGCGGATCCAGGCGCGACTTGAGGTCGTGTATGAGGCCGTCGGAAATTTCTTCCAGGATCTTCTTCACGGAGCGGCGCCGCCGGAGAAAATAACATGATTTGGTATTCGTTCCGGATACCTAATCCAAGTAGTGACGAATGAACTTGATCATCCGTAACGCGACTCGAGATGACCTGGAGGGGGTCATGCAGGTGGAACAGGACTGGCCGGAGGGACAGCGGGCTCCTGCAGAAAAGATGCTTGCCCGCATCGAGAAGTCCGGCGCCGGGGTCTTCGTGGCGGTCGTAGACGGCGCGATCGTCGGCGTCACGACGAGCTGCCTGCTGCGGTATGAGCCTGAGCATCTCAACCGGTTCAAGTCCTGGGACGATGTGACCAATCACGGATGGTTCTTCAATCCAGGCGAAATAAAGAACCCGAACGCCGTGTACGTGGCCCCAACCGGTATTCGGGAATCCCATCGGGGAAGCGGCATTTTTCGGAAACTCATCGGGGCTCAGATTGAGCTGTCCAGACGGCTTGGGCTCCGGTTCTGCATCACCGCGGCGATCATGGAAGGGTATGCGACTTACCGTAAAACACACGCCTCGGTCAGCGCGAAGGAATATGCGTTGATACGGAAGGGTGATGCCTTCGTCGATCCGTTGATCGAGAAGCTGCGGCGTGTGGGGTTCAGCCTGCCGGATAA
>JACQFA010000072.1 GCA_016200255.1 Nitrospirota bacterium
ACCAACTGGTCGTACGGAATGTCCGGTTTGCTCAGAATGATCGCATTGTCCACTCCCGGGAACCGAGCCTTGATCTGCTGAAGAACGGCCGAAAGGGACTGGAGATCATGTCCGTTGGAAGTCGTCTGGACAAAACTGATGATCTTCGTCCCGTTGGCCACGACCAGCCCCTTTTCGGTGATCGAGATCGTGAGGACCAATTGTTCCTCCGGCAACGGCATCTTGCTCATCAACTCGGCCGATGCGGGCGGGGGCAGATAGATCTCCAAAATCGTCAGCCGCGTGAATACAGCCGTGATGAGCAGAAAAGGGGCCAACACCACCATCAGGTTCATCATGGGCGTCAGGTCGAGGTCTGTCGATTCATGATGCCTGGCTCGTCTTCGGGATTGCGGCAACATTTCCTTGGCTCCTTTCCGAGGGGATCACCGGCTCACGGGTGGCGTAAAAATTGGCGAGCTTCGTTGAGTACTGATCGAGAGAATCGACAATCTTTGTGGTTCCGGACTGTAAAAACGCATAGAACAGAATCAACGGGACGGCCACAATCAATCCGAAGGCGGTCATGTTCAGTGCGACCGAGATGCCGCGAGCCAGAAGCGTCGCCTTTTGAGATGGATCGGCTGCGGAAACGGCGGCAAAGGCCCCGATCACTCCGATAATCGTTCCCAAGAGGCCCAGCAGCGTGGCGACGTTCGCCAGAATAGGCAGATAGGCCGTCCGTCGTTCCAGGGGCGGAAGAACCTCCAACATCGCCTCCTCCAACGAACGCTGGATGGGTTCACGCAGGGGCGAGAGCTTGGCCGCTTTCAGCCCGGCCAATAGGACATGATAAATCGGCCGCGTGCTCGACTGACAAAGCTTAATGGCGTCCTCAATCTTCTGGGCAGCCAAAAAGGCCCGGATCTGTTTCCAAAGGGGCTCCCCATCGGCAGAGGCACGGGTGATGTAGAGCGTTCGTTCAATCACGATGGCCGTTCCGAGCGAGGCCACCAATAGAACGGGATACATGAAAAACCCGCCCTCCATAAAAAAATTCCCGATGACATTAAAAATGTTCATTCCCTCTCCTTTCCGTTTATGGCGCTTGACGCGCTTTCTCCAACTGTATTTCGCGACTGAATGTGTCTTTATCCAACGGGGTGTAGATCTCCCCCAGAAACCCTCCCTGACTCTCCCCTTCGTCCAATAACAACGGGGCCGGATCCTTCCAGGGCAGTGAATAACTTAACCGGGGCCGCTCAACCGTACCGACGATTTCGGTCTCCAGAAGCTTCAAGGATCCCAGAATGTCTCTTAATTTTCCCGTGATCTCGGTTTCCTTCAGATGAAACCCTTCCGGGTCCTTCCGCGGCATCTTCCGGGAGTCCTGCGCGTGGGCCGGCCCGCCGAGGCCGATGAACCCGGCCGCAATGATAGCAATCATGACCATCTTCATGTTAGGGCTGACCTGCCGCATTTCCCGTCCTGTGAGTTACTCGTTGTTCCAGATCTGCGATCCAGACATCCACGGTTTGATTCTGACCGGCCAGTTTTTCGTATTCTCGATAGTTCCGCATGGCATCCGAAGGCTGATTAAGATAGAGGTCGTACAGCACTCCCAGGTTGTAATAGGCCGTCGCAAATTTTGGATCCAGCGTGATCGCCCTTCGATAGGTTTCCTCCGCCTTTTTGAAGTCTCCGTGTTCCCGATACGCGATGGCCAGGTTGTTATACAATTCGGGAGATGCGACTCGCCCGGAGGGAGGGGCCGACGGCGACTCGGATAGAGAGATTGCCGTCGTATACTCTGCGATTGCATTGTCCAACATGCCCCGTCGCTTGAAAAGAACACCCAAGGCATTGTGAAGCTCAACCCGATCCGCATTTGACCGGACGAGCGACTCAAAAACCCGTTGGGCGTTTTCGAGCTGGCCCTGTTCAAAATAAGAGAGCCCTTGCTGATAAGCGGAATGGTACTCCATCTTCACAGGAGAACGGGTGTTTGACTCGGACGATCCTTTGCCCGAGGCGCCGGGTGAAGCGGACCCGCCTGAAGAACGAACCGCGGCGCACCCGATCCCAACGGTCATCAGTAGACCCCACGCCGCCGCCCTATAGATGGACGCCCCGAGTCCTGTCTGCGGAACCGCGCGCTTCATGGGTTTGAAACCATCTCACGATGGATAATCTCTTCCAGTTCCCGCTTGCGGTATCGTGCCGGCATGAGCCGCGCCAGATCATCGTAGCTTTGCTTAATCCAGGAATCATACAGCCCCAATTGCTGTGTCCGATGCACATTGCTTTCGTAAGCCGCAATCGCCTTTTCTTCGAAGGGATACGCCTGTTCTTCAAGAAGAAAATTATATTGTTCCAATTGTTGCGGAGTTAAGTTTTGAGGCCGTTCCGATTCCAGAAGCGCCGTCCGAAATTTTTCAAACATTGTCCCGATTTTCTGGGTGGCGGATGTTGTGACCTCGGCCATATTAAAATCGGCAGCCTGGGCGTATTCTTCCAATACCTCCTTCAACAGTTTCTTCTTCCGTGCCAGGTTTTTCTCGAGAGGCGAAATCAATTTCACCTCGTCAAATTGGATCGCAAGTTCATCCGCCTTCAAAAGATGGGCCTTGGACACATAGTAGCCGGCCGACGATGCGGCAGCGTCGCTTTGTCCGTAGCGGTCAATGATGGTCTGAAAAATCGACTGGGCTTCCTGCCGCCGGCCCTGCTGCAATTTGGCCCAGGCCAGTTTAAATGTCGTTTCCACAACCTGCTGATACTCGCCCGGATATTGATCCAAGTAAACCCCGTAGACCGTCCCGGCCTTTGCCCAATCGCCTAGTTGCTCATAGAGACGGCCCGACGCCAACAGCATTTCCCCGCTTATTTTCCGATCCGGGCTTAATTTTACCACAGACTCGTATTGTTGCGCCGCGTCTTTTAAGCGCCCGTTCCGTTCATGGATCTTGGCCACTTCAATCGCCGCCTGTGTTCCGTACGTGGACGATGGATAGTCCCGAAGCAAGGTCGTGAGGGCTTGGATCGCCCCGGTCTGATCATCACGGGCCAAGGCGATGCCGCCCGCATCAAACAGCGCCACCGGCGCCACCTCACTTCCGGGCGCTTCCTTTTGCACGTTCATAAAGCCGGCCTGTGCCTCCGGCAATTTTCCGGCCGCTTTCAAACTCTCCGCCTGTTTGTACAGAGCGGAGGCCCACAATCGTTTCAGTTCTTCCCGTTCTTGATTCTTGGCCGAGGCTTCATCCTGCACCAGGCTGCGGTACGCGGTGGCAGCCCGCTCATACGCCTTCTCTTCAAAATAGCGGTCTGCCATGAGCCGTTCCGAGCGATAGGACAGATCCTCCCTGGACGGAATCTGAATTACCTTGATTTTCTCGGACAAGGCCTGGGCTTCCCGGACCTTTCCGTCCGCCAAAAGATTTCGCTCCATCTGCAACAATACATCCGGCACTTTCCGGCTCAATTCGTGAGCCGGATACCGAATGACTTCAAGCTGAAACAGCTGCAGTGCCTCATCCAGCTTATTCCGTTGCAGGGCGACACTGGCCGCATCATATAAGGCCACGGGAGCCGCCTCGCTTCCAGGCACTTCCGCCTGAACACGCATGAATTCCGTCTGTGCCTCCCGCAACTTTCCGTCGTTCTTGAATTTTTCTCCCTGTTTGTACAGCGACGAGGACCATAAACGTTTCAGATCTTCTTCATTTCCCGTTCGTCCCCCTGTCCGCGCCAGTTGCCGATAGACCGACGCGGCCTGATCATATGCCCCTTCCTCAAAATACGACCGGGCAATCAATCGCTGCGCTTTTAACGAGGACTTGTCCATCGGAAGCGTTGTTTTCACGATCGTCTCGGCCAGAGACCGGGCCGCCGGATTGTTTCCCGCGCGGAAGAAGGTCTCGGTGCCCTTCCAGAGGACATTGGTCACACGAGGATCGTTTGGAAAGGCCTCCGCAAACCGCTTGCAATCCTGCGCGAGCCGGCCGGACTGCGGGCTGGTTTTGGCATCCTGCCCGTTTTGACCGATGATCTTGTCCAGCGTCGTAATGGCGGCATATCCCGATTCGGCGCTGTCGTGGTGGAGAAAATAATCATACGCGGTGCGTTCATACTCGTCCACGGCCTCCGGATAACGCCGGAGTTCGTGCAGGCCTTCGGCCAGAAGAAAATTCATGCGCGGCGCGTCCGGTTGTTTCGGAAAAGAATTCAGGTACCGTCGGTACCATACCAGCGCCCGTTCGTAATCCTGGGATCGCTGAGTTTTCTGAGCCTCCGAATGGTAGAACAGCGCCAGCTGGCTGATCAGTTGGCGGTAAAGGGGGCGCACTTTATCGCGTCCGATGACTGAAGCCTTCTGATACCAGAGGCTTTCCTCGCCAAAACGTTCCACGAAACTCATCCGAGCGCGGTTGGCCAGATCCACCATTTTCAAACGCTGATAGGCCTCGACCACCTCCATTTGCACCATCGGGGCCTCTTCATGGAGCGGATAGGCATTGATAAAAGCCTCGTAGGCCCCCACGGCGTCCTGCACCCGCTTCTGGGCCATGTACAGATCGCCCAGTTTTCGGTAGATGAGATCTTCATAATCCCGGTGGCCCGTCTTCTCAAAATAATCCTGAATTTTTGTCGGAGATCCGAGATACGAAAAAGCGAAAGCCATGCCGCGGACGATCTCCAGAACCTCGTCCCATTCGGTGGCGGACAATGCCTTCGGATCAAGCCGCGGCGGGCCGTTGATCTTTGCGACTCGCTTTCGGTCCACCAAACGCACGAATGTCGTAACTGCTTTCTCATATTCCTGAAGTGACAAGTAGACCCAGCCGAGTTTGTACATCGACTGATCCGCTAAATCGGCATCCTTTGCATTGATCGCCTGTTCATAAGCGGCCTGCGCCTGCCGGTACTGGTTAGAGTCATAGTACGCTTCGGCCAATCGAAAGACCGCTTCCGAACGCAGGGGACTGAACGGGTACCGTTCCATCAAGCGCTGTAGAGAGGCAATGGCCGGCTCCATCCGGCCTTCGTCATCATAAATGTGAGCCAGCTGGTACAATACCCTATCATTATCGGGGCGGTCCGGATAGACAGCCAGCAGTTTTTCATACATTTTACGGGAACGGGCATGGTCGATTTTTTGAGCGTCCGGCCGCTGTTTTATTTTGCCCTGTTGCACCTGGCGGAGCTGCTGGTTATACCGCTGGAGTTGGCGACGATACGCCAGATCTTCCAGCTTAAGATACAAATCGGCCAGACGGTGCATCGTTTTGGCTTTCAGTTCGCTCTTTTCCCCGAAGCTGTTGAACAGGCCGCTTTCATACTCGTCCAAAGCATTGAGCGTATAATCCTTGGAGGAATCGGTTTGATCTTCCATGACCTCCTTTACGATGGTCTTGATTCTCTTCGACTCCAAGGCATCCAGTTTGCGCTCGGCGCTGCAGCCGCCCAAACTGATCCAGAACACGGCAACCGCAAGACCCGCGATGGCAAGCGGATGCCTCAGACCCGGCCGACTTCTTTTATGGCGCTGTTTCATGGTCCTGCATCAGGGTCAAGTTCTTTGCTATTCCGGTATTCGCCCGAAGGGCCAGTTCATCGATCTGCTCCATTCTGGATGAGAGTTGATCCGTCATGGCGGCTCGGAGCAGTTCAATCAGGTCCCGTCGGATCTCCTGCATCTGCATCGGAAGCGGCTTTGCGTCCTGTGCCGTACCGCGGTCCATTTTAGAAATCGTCGTGTCTTTGTTCTGTCGGACCTGCAGCGAAACCTCCTCGTTCAAGCGGAACCAATCGGCGTAAACCTCCATGAGCTTCGGAAATACTCGTTCAATCATCAGATCCTGTTCCAATGAAGCGGATCGCGCGTCTGATCCCGACGTTCCTGTTCGCGATTTATTGAGCCAGTTTTCCAAATTCGTCGTCTGAATCTTCTGGATCAGTTTTTTCAAGTCGTCCGACCGGCCGGAATAGGATTTCAACGCGTCCTGGTAGCTGTCCACCGCCCGACGATAGGCGCTTAATTTTGAATAACAACTTCCCACTTGGAGCCGGGCCTCAAGAGCATAGGGATGGGCCGGAGTCTTCTCGATGAGATCCCCCAAAACAACGATGGCCTTGACGCAATCCCCCGTTCCGATATAAACCTTCCCGATGCCGAATCGTGCCGGAGTCCAATACCGGCTTGAGACGGGAACCGCTTCGAAGACGGCCATGGCCTCCGGGTAACGCTTCTGGTCAATAAAGAAAAAACCCAGGGTCACGCGCGTCTTGTTGATTAATTCCTGGCGGACTGGATCCTCGCCGGGTTTCGAAGCAATGAGCGACTGAAACTTTTGTTGGGTTGCGGACCAGGCATCTCCCAGATTGAGATAGGCGAGACCGCTGGAATACAGCGCAAACGGATAAAAATCACTCCCTTCGCCGATCTGGCCCAGGAGTTCGACCGTTTTTAAATAATCCTTTAAGTAAAGATAGCTGTTCCCGGCCAGATAGGTGGCTTCTTGTCGCAACGGCAAATTGCTCTTTGCCGGAATTTTATAATACGCTCCCAGCGCCTGCTGGTACTCTCCCTTCTCATAGTACAGTTTTTCCAGTCGAAACCAGACCTCGGCTGCGATCGGCTCGCGACGGGTCTGGACCGCGATGTCTTTCAACGTTTTCTCCGCCTGGGAGATCAGGTTCACCTGAAGAAAATACTCGGCCAGCAGCAACCGCATCTCATCGGTGGGAAGACGGCCGGGCCCCTGGGGGGGGTGCCGCGGAGTCCGCCGCCGGGGCCAGGCGTTTCATCAATACTGCAATCGTTTGAAAGTTGACCTCTCCCTGAGGCGGAACAGGGCTTTTTTGATCTTCTTGCCCAACGACGGAACCTCCGGAGGCCCGGGCCGACAACGGCAACGATGACTGGTCGGAGCCGATCGCTCCTGATTGGTAAAAACGGAGGACGTCCATCTTGATCAGAGAGAGTTTATTTTCAATCCGGTTGAGTTGCTCCTCAAAAGGCGCCGCAGCGGCCGTTGAGATCATCAGTAATAGGCTGCCGATGAGACCGGTGAGGAAACTTCCCGCAATGGGTAATCGGACTTTAAACATCGGATTTCGGATTTTCATCGGATGTCAGTCTCTCGATTTTTGAGATGATCGATGGGCGGAAGGGTCAGACCGTTTTTATTCCCCTTCCTACGCTGATATATCGAAAGCCGGCTCGGCTCATACGCTGTTCATTGTAGACATTTCGGAGATCGATGAAGATGGGCTGGCGAAGCGATTGTCGGAGACGGTCCATGTCCAGGTTACGGAATTCATTCCATTCGGTCAAAAGCACCACGGCGTCCGCATCACGAACCGTATCATAGGCATCCTTACAATACGTAACGTCCATTAAAATCTTCCGGGCCTCGGACATGGCCGCCGGATCATAGGTCCGGATTTTAGCGCCCGACTTCATCAAAGTTTGAATGATCTCGATCGCCGGGGATTCCCGGATGTCATCCGTATTCGGCTTGAAGGCCAACCCGAGGACCCCGATGGTTTTGCCTTCCAAGCCGGCCAGCGCCTGCTGAATTTTCTCCACCATCACGGATCGTTGCTTCGTATTGACCCGAATCACCGCACTCAGTAGTTCCAAGTCACAACCATTTTCCTTGGCGATCTGGACCAGGGCAACGGTATCTTTGGGGAAGCAGGATCCTCCGTAACCGGGGCCCGGATGTAAAAATTTTGGGCCGATCCGGCCGTCCAAACCCATTCCCTTGGCCACCAAGTGGATATCGGCCCCGACCTTTTCACAAAGGTTCGCCATCTCATTAATAAAGGATATTTTTGTCGCCAGAAAACCATTCGATGCATACTTGATCAGTTCGGCCGTCGCAACATCCGTTACGATAAAGGGGGTTTCGATCAGGTAAAGCGGCCGATAGAGATCTTTCAGGATCGCAACCGCCTGCTGGCTGTTGGCCCCGATCACCACGCGATTGGGTCTCAAAAAATCCTCGATCGCCGAGCCCTCGCGCAGAAATTCCGGGTTCGAAACAATATCAAAATCCACCTGTTCTTTGAGATTTTTCCCAATAATCTTTCGCAGCCGCTCGCCCGTTCCCACCGGCACGGTGCTCTTCGTGACGATCACCTTGTAGTCGGTGAGATGATGTGCGATCGACTCGGCCACGGCATCGACATAAACCATGTTAGCCGATCCATCCCCCCGCGGAGGCGTTCCGACCGCGATAAATACGACCAACGCCCCTCGAATGGCGCTCGCGATATCCGATGTAAACTGAAGACGGCCGCTGGCCACATTCTTGCCGACCAGTTCGCTTAAGCCCGGTTCGTAAATCGGGATCTGTCCTTTTTGAAGCGTCGCAACCTTGTCCTGATCCTTATCCACACAGGTGACATGAAGCCCAAACTCGGCAAAGCAGGCACCGGTAACCAAACCCACGTAGCCGGTGCCGATAACCGCAATATTCATAACGCCCCGATTTTATTAAATTTAGGTTAAATACTACTAGAATATAGCAGAAAGATTCCTCTTCTGGCAAGGAATGCTTGCCTCAAGAGTTCAGAACGCCTATACTTTGCATTCTTTTAATTTAAATAACGGGTGATCATCATGCCGGATATAAAACCGGGCTGTCTTTATATCGTCAGTACGCCGATCGGTCATTTGGAAGATATCACGTTGCGTGCGTTGCGAATTCTCAAAGAGGTCTCTGTCGTGGCCGCCGAGGACACTCGCCATACCCAGAAACTGTTTAATCATTACCAGATTCATACACCGATGACCAGCTATCACGATCATAACAAGGAAGAAAAAACCGAAGTCCTGCTCCAACGACTCAAAGAAGGTCATTCCATAGCCTTGGTCGCAGATGCCGGTACGCCGGGGATATCGGATCCGGGATACTATCTCATTAACCGCTGCATTCAGGCCGGAACCCCTCTTTCACCCATCCCCGGTCCTTCCGCTTTTCTTGCCGCACTGGCCGTGTCGGGTTTACCTACAGATGCTTTTTTATTCGAAGGTTTCCTTCCGAAGAAACAGGCGGGACGGCTCAAGCATCTTCTTGAGTTGAAGGAAGAATCCCGAACGATTATCCTGTATGAATCTCCCCATCGCCTGGTTCGCTGTCTCCATGACCTGCATGAAGCCTGGGGAGACCGCCGGGCCATTGTAGCCCGCGAACTCACCAAACTGTTTGAAGAGATCGTTCGAGGAAGGCTTTCTCAGATCATTCCAAAGATGGAAGGCCGGAGCATACGAGGTGAGATCACGCTGGTCATCGAAGGCAGCCGCTCGATCCCCTCGATGTGGTAATCACTTCAATTCACGGCGCTTCTTTTCAGACTGCATGTCCAGATCCAGTAACCGTTGCAGATCGCTTTTCAACTTTTCCCTTTCCGTCATTAACGACTCCGCCTGGGTTAAGAAACTCACCCAGTTCTGCGCCGGACCTTTCCAGGGACTGGCCGGATATTTTTGAATCAGTCTCTGAAAATCCTTCGTTGCCATTCCATAATCGGCCGCGACATTCTTATAATAGAGCTCTGTATAGGCTGTTTTGTACAGCGCGTCATCCGCTAGATTATCTTCCGGATACTGGGCCGTCACCGTCCGGTATTCTTTAATGGCTTCTGAATATTTCCCGTTTTCGAAAAAGCTCTCGGCTTTCTTAAAATGCTCGACCGCCGACGTCGAGTTCTCGATGGCCGCGAACTCGGCACAACCCGAGAAGAGTACAAGTAGGATATAAAACGGCGCACGAACCAGAAGGAGCCGCCGAAGCCGAATAAACCCCAAGGCCCACCGATCGCGTTTCAAACCGCCCTCCGTTGATCCACAACGTAGACGCTCCGGGGAAAGGTCTTCGCGTACTGCTTAAGTTGGGCCGCAATTTCGGCCACCTGCATGGGACTGGTAATCACGCGCTTCTGGTTTGTAACGACTGCGATCGAAACGGTGATGAACGGAAATTGCTGCTCGACATCTTTGCGGTCGCGGGAAATAATATAGCCCCTCCGCCGATCCTCATCATCATAAAACTCGGGGATACCACGATCAAAATCATGGATGATCTTTTCGCACAGTTTGTCCATGTGCCGCGGATCGGTAATGACGACAAAATCGTCTCCGCCGATGTGGCCGACAAAATCATGCTCCAACCCCAGCGTCTTGCCGGCATCGGTTAGAATCGCCGCAACGTGTTTTAAGACTTCGCTGCCACGAATATAGCCGTACCGATCCCCGAACGCCTTGAAGTTATCTAGGTCGATCAAACAGAAAGCAAAGGGCATTCCTTCTTGAAGACGGGTTAAGAGCGCTTTTTCAATGGCCAGATTTCCCGGGAGCCGCGTCAGAGGATTCGCATCCAGGTTGATCTCGCCCAGCTCCTTCAATCGCTTGGACATCCATCGGAAGGAATCAGCCAACTCAAGAACCTCGTCCGTCGCTTTGACATTCAAGGCCCGATCGAACAACCCCTGACCGATATAGTGCGCCGCTTCCTGAAGCTGTTTGATCGAAAAACTGATGTTGGCATTGATGAAAACCGCAAACCCGACGCCAAAAAGAAAACTAACCACAACCAGGACAACCGTGATGTTAAACGCCTGCTGGCTCACCTGATTGGCCCGCCGCGTTTTTGAATTCTGATCCTCGCGGGCCCGCCGCTCCAGTTCCCGGAGCAGCTTGATCATTTCATTCAGGCGGGACTGCATGGGGCCTTCCGAAACGGCCTTCGCCATGGACTCCTCTTTACGATCAAGGTAGCCCTGTTGTTCCTTGAAAAACTGGTCATATTCCTGATGGAGACGTTGGATCTGTCCCTTGAGGTCGAGATCTTCCGGCAGGAGGAAATTTAACTGGGCCAATTTTAAGCGGAAATCTTCACTTCGGTTTAAAAAAAGCGTCTGGACCGCAGGGTCCCGCATAATGACGGATCGTTTCTCATACAGATCCTGCGCCAATAAATTTTCGGTCATCTGGCTGCTGGACTCGATGATGGGAAGATCCCGTTGAACGATAGTGTCGCTCATTTGTCGAAGATTTCGCAAACTCAAGACGGCATACAGACCGGTCAGCAGTGTCAGGAGAACCATGATTGAAAAACCAAGCAGCATCTTTTTAATCAGGGTCAGCTTCATTCGGAGATTCTCACCATTTAACTCCGTTTGCTCTGCAAACAATTTCAGAACGATGCGTCAATCTACCACTGCAAAGAACCGTCAGGAGGGAAGCCTTCAGTGTGTCGTTGGGGAAAAATCGGGATGAATTAAACCGTGGCGTGAAAACGGCCGATCAGTTTTGCTTTTTGATCAACACCCGAAAACACTTATCAATTTTCTCTTGTTTGAGAATGGTATGCCCGTCTTCCGAGACACTGCGCGGCACGTTACGGATCGGTTCTCCATCATCCACAATCACCGACAGAACCTGTCCGGCTTCCATCGTTTCCAGTTTCAGTTTCGTTTTCACATAGTTATATGGGCACATCACACCCCGAAGATCCAGTTCGGCATCCGTCATCGTTTCTATGGTATCGGACATCTTGACCCCCCTGCATGGTTCATTATAATGTTTTCTCGACAGAAGTCAAGACATCGCGGGCGCTCGGAATCAACCCGAAACGGGCTCGACAACGACGGGGTCAGGAATGGACTGAACGATCGTGCAATGCGGTTTTGATCTCTTCAACAATCCTGTCAGCCGCCTGGACGGGGTCTCTGGCGCTGCGGATGGGACGGCCCACGACGATGTAGTCTGCACCATCAACGATCGCCTGGCGCGGTGTTGTAATCCGTTTTTGATCATCGTTAGGGACCGATGCCCAGGCCGGACGAATCCCCGGTACGACGGCGATCAGCCCTTGTCCGACTCGCTCTTTGATGGACCGCACTTCGACTCCCGAGCACACCACCCCCGCACAGCCCGAATCCATCGCCAGCCGGGTTCGCAGAATGACCAAATCGAGAAGATCAAGGTTCTTATCGATCCCGATATCCCGCAATTCCAGTTGTCTCAAACTGGTCAGGACCGTAACGGCCAGCACCTTTGTACCCTTTTGAACCGTGTCGACGACCGCCTTGAGCAGTCCTTTTCCTTCAGACGCATGCACCGTGACAAACCGAATGTTATAGGCCGCCGATGCCTTCACGGCCGCTCGAACTGTTTCCGGAATGTCGTGAAATTTCATGTCGAGGAACGTCCCGCAGGCACTGTTTCGCGCAATCGCCTTGAAGATGCTCGGACCCGCGGCCACGAACAACTCCAGGCCCACCTTGAACAGCCCCACATGATCACCAAGCATGGAGACGGCTTTTTCAGCTTCCTGGAGCGTCGGATAATCGAGGGCAAAAATTAAACGATCTTTTGCGGACAGAGAGGAATCTTGCGGGAAATTTTCTGCCGGAGGAGAGGGTTGAACTCTCATGAGGTTGCCCTCGACGGATTTTGAGTCCGTTGCGTCTGCCATTCCGCCACTCCGGCAAAACCGGTCAAGGTTTTTGAACTCGCTGAAGCTTTTCCAGCGCGTATTTTGCAATCTGCTGGATTGACGGATCGGGATGTTTTTGCTGAATCTCCTTCAAGGGTTCGATCGCTTTAGAGTCGCCAATTTCTTCAAGCACCCGGATCGCGTTCCACAAGAAAATGGAATCGCTGTCGTGCTTAACAGCTTCAATCAGGGGATCCACGACCGGTTTTCCAATATCGATCAAGGCACCGGACACGTCCAGTCTCACCATTGGTTCCTCATCTTTGAGGGTCGCAATCAACGGCGATACGGCACGCGCATCTTTGGCCTTCCCCAATTCATGCGCCGCGTCCCGGCGATCCATGGTGGTCTTGGACTGAAGTTTTTTGATCAGGTCATCCACCCGGTCCGCCAGAGCAACCCCTTCAAAACTTAAGATAACGATTCCCATGATCAACAAGCGAATGATCGCAGGTATATTAAATTTGATCCACATTACCGCTCCTCCTTCATGTTGATATCCGCCAGATAGGCCACCATCGCCTTGGTCACGTTTACCATGTAGGAAAGGTCCAGTGTTTCCAGGGTATCACCGGGTTGGTGATATGCGGGGTTTCGGAAGTTCGCTGTATCCGTCATCATTAACGCCGGATAGCCGGCATCCCAGAACGGCGAATGGTCGCTCCGACGTGTATCCGGAAAGCCATGCCCGGCATCCGGAACGAGAAGGCCGATCAGAGGGAGATCCGGGACATAACGTCCGGACGTTTTTTCAAACCGCTCCTTCAACTCAGCCGCCTCCGGATTGCCCACCACGCCCAGAAAATTTCCCGTATCCGGAATGGCAACCGGAAGGCCCTTCACGTTTTGCTGAGAACCGGGCTGCGCGCTGGCGTAACCCACACATTCGAGCGCGATCATTCCGCGAATGCGGGCGCCAGCGCGTCGCCGATTGATCGCGTAGAGCGTGCTGCCCAGACAGTGTTGCTCTTCCTGTGCGAATCCGATGAAGACCAGCGGTTTCAGAATCTTTAGATGGGCCAGCCATCTCGCCGCTTCGAGCATCACGGCAACCCCGCTGGCATTGTCATCCGCTCCCGGACTGTAACTGACGGTATCATAATGGGCACCCAGAATCAAGGGGGGCTCGCGCTTCGAATTCCCGGAAAGATGGCCTCGGTTTGTTACAATGATGTTCCGGTTCCGATGACCGAAGGCCTCGAACCAATGATTGCGAACCTTAAGCCCGGCTTCACGGAACTGCTCTGTAATGTAGTCGCCCGCCGCCTCCAAGGCCTCGGGTGCCGTCCCGTGATGACGGACTCCCACCATCCGTTTAAGATGCTCCATTAGTCCGGCTCCGGTGATTTGGGCGAGCAAGTCTCGGATCAACCGCTCCGGGTCATTGCGTTGGCGGAGACGTTTTGGCCGAACGGTAGGCATCCAACATACTCCAAACAAAAAGACCCAGCAGGATCAACGACGGGCCGAGGACTTTTTCAACCCCCGAAGGGTCTCCTGCCATCAGAGCCTCGACCGAAAGCCGTTCACTCATCCTCTCGAACACCATTCCTGAGCCGATAAAAAAACCGATGCCTTTAAACCAGTGGCGGTTATAAAACTGTCCGAGTCCTGGAAAAACCGCCGAGAGTATGGCGGCCACCCGGGGATTTCTCATGGATTGCTCTCCGACTGGCCCATCAGGACACGCATCACAAACTGCACGACTTTTTCGCGGTCGGCGTCCTTGATTTTCTTAAATTGAATTCCCATCCCGGGAGAGAACCCTTTGGGATCAAACTCCGGACGGACCCAGACAACCTCGCCGTCCACTTGGACCGAACTCGCCTGTCCCGGCAGACCGAACTCCAAGTTGACGGCTGTCCCGACCGGAAGGGGAGAGACGGAATCAATGAACAGCCCGCCGCCGCCCATCACCGCCGTAAATGCATCCTTGATCCCTTTCTCTGACACGCGATACTGGATCCGAATCGAGATCGGCGCGCGGGGGTAGTTGCGTTTCTTCGGAGGCGGACCCTTGGTGTATGTCACGGCCATTTCAGCACCTGCCTTTTTGATTATGGATGGCTTTTTATCTCATCGTTTGAATTGCGCCCGTCGGGCGATCAGGTAGATCAGAAACGGCATCAGAAGAACAAGAAAGATCGTTCGAATCCGCCCGAACCCCTCTTGGATATACCCGAAAACGGTGCTCGTCAGGACGTCCGCGATATAAAACACCGCCAGATAGAAAGCCCATCGCCGGAGGGTCAAAAACCCGTACCCGATTGCGAGGTGGAGCAGCGGCTGGGCCGCTAGAATACCGATCGCCACCATCCCGGTCGTCGTGATGCCGAAAAACTTCGGGTGGTACTGCCAGTTGGTCGATACAATATTGGCCAGCTCTCCGAAAGCGCTTAGAACGAACGCGACGCCGAAAAAAGTCAGATCAAACGTTTGCCGGGAACGTTTGAATCCATAGAAATGCAGCGGAGCCGCGACGAGTCCGACGACAGCCAAATAGGCCGCTGTGATCAACGCGTATTTCATCCCCGTAAGATCCTTGGCCCCGGCTACGCCGTAATCTCGGTGCCGATTCCCTTATCTGTAAAAATCTCGAGCAATAGCGCATGCGACATCCGGCCGTCGATGATATGCGCCTTCGTCACACCTCCCTCGACCGCCGCCAGCGCGGCTTTAACCTTCGGGAGCATCCCTTCCTTGATGACGTTCTGCTTGATCAACCGGGCCGCGTCTTTCTTGGATAGCGTCGGAAGGAGCTTCCCCTGCCCATCCAGAATGCCCTTTACGTCCGTCAGAAGCAAAAGTTTTTCGGCCTTGAGGGAAGCCGCCACGGCCCCGGCGACCCAATCCGCATTGATATTGTACGTCCGTCCTTCGGAATCGGCGCCGATGGGCGCGATCACCGGAATAAAGCGGTCCTGGTCGAGATTCCTAATCACCTGGGAATCGACCTTTTCCACCTCGCCGACCAGACCCATATCAACCGCTTCATCACCCGCAGACGCCCCCTCATCCCCTTTTGCCTTTCTCGCCCGAATCAAGCCACCGTCCTTTCCGGTCAGGCCGATCGCCCGGCCGCCGTGACGGCTGATCAAGGTCACGATCTCCTTGTTGATGATCCCGCCCAGGACCATCTCGACGATCTCCATCGTGGCCGAATCCGTCACGCGGACTCCTCTGACGAATTTCGGTTCCAGCCCCAGCCGCTTCATCATGACATTGATCTGGGGACCGCCCCCGTGAACCACAACGGGGTTGAGACCGATATATTTCATCAGGACGACATCCTGGGCAAAGGCGTCTTTGAGAGCCTTTTCGGTCATCGCCTTCCCGCCGTATTTGATCACGACCGTCTTTCCGGAAAACGCCCGGATGTAGGGCAGTGCTTCAATCAGGACCTTCGCTTTCTCAATCAATTTTTCCACGGTTCATTCCTCTTAAGCCCGTCAACAAATGTCTGGATCTGTCGAACAACGCCTTCACGATTATCGGTCAGCACGAAATGACTCGCCTCGATCCCGACCGTTTGTATCCCGGGCCGGTCGAGCGGATGCCCGCCCGACTCCCTGGACAGGACATCGCCCTGCCGTGCGATCAAGGCCAGAGTCGGCGCCTCGATGTTTCTCCACGGAGGCCGATACCGAAACAGCACACGATACGAGGCGATATAGCCGACCGTCGGCATGCATTGAAGATCCAGCCACGGTCCCATGAAGCGGATGACGTTGATCAGGTTCGTCAGCCGAGGACGGACCCAGTCATCGTAGACCGAATAATCGATTCGTCGGAAGCGCGTCCGACGCAGGCCCAGTCGGTTGAACAACCCCGCCAGCAACCCCACAATCCCCAGGACCGGACCCAGGACGGCATGCAACAGCTTCCAGGCTCGTTGAAGATCCTCCGTGATAAAGGGTTCGATCAGGATGAGCGCCCGAATATTTTGGGGATTCCGCTCCCAAAGCCTCACCGCGATATTCGCGCCCATGCAGTGTCCCACCACCACCGGCCGATGTGTCTCTTCCTTTTTTAAGATCAGTTCAAGATCGGCCGCAAATCCGTCTGCATCAATCCCTCGCCGCGTGATCGAATCGCCGTGGCCGCGCAGATCCGGGATGATCCGCCGGAACGGCTTTAAAAAAGGATCTTCCACAAGCCGCTTCCAACGCGTCCAGTTGCTGCCGAGTCCGTGGATAAAGAGAAAAACCGGCGCCGCCTTGTCCGTCGGTTCGTAGACACAATAATGGATCCGGGTCCCGTCTGTTATTGTGAGGTATCTGTCGTGAACCGAGCTCACAAAATATACCGGCTGAGGTCCTCGCTCTTGATGATTTCGCTCAACCGCTCATGAACGTGCTTCGCGTCAATCGTCATTTTCTTCTCGGCTCGATCCGGGGCGTCGAAGGCCACATCATCCAAGAGCTTCTCCAGGATCGTGAAAAGACGCCGCGCGCCGATATTCTCGGTCCGCTCGTTGACCAACACCGCAATTGAGGCAATTTCTTCAATCGCGTCCGGTTTAAATTCGAGCGTGATGCCCTCCGTCTCCAGCAAAGCGATATACTGTTTGATCAGCGCATTCCTCGGCTCGGTCAGTATGCGGATAAAATCGTCCTTGGTCAACGGCCCGAGTTCCACGCGAATGGGAAAACGGCCCTGGAGTTCGGGGATGAGATCTGACGGCTTGGCAACATGAAACGCCCCCGCGGCGATGAAGAGAATGTGGTCGGTGCGGACCATGCCGTGTTTGGTATTCACGGTCGAGCCCTCCACGATCGGGAGGAGGTCGCGTTGCACGCCTTCGCGGGAGACATCCGGACCGAACCCCTTTTCACGGCCGGCGATCTTGTCCAACTCATCGATGAAAACGATCCCCGACTGCTCCACCCTCTCGATCGCCTCGCGCAGGACCTCGTCCATGTCGATCAGCTTCTGTGCCTCTTCCTGAGTCAGGAGTTTTAACGCCCCCGGCACTTTCACGCGCCGTTTCTTCTTTTTTCCAGGAAACAGTCCCCCGAACATTTCGCGAAGATTGATTTCCAGATCCTCCATGCCCACATTGGAAATCACCCCGACCGGCATGGATCTTTCCTTGACGTCGATCTCGATGAGGCGGTGATCCAGTTTGCCTTCATGAAGCTGAAGGCGCAGCTTTTCTCGGGTCTGTTCATACGAATCGGGCAGATCCGCTCGGACTGCATCGAGACGGCCCTCGTCGAAAATCCCGGGAGGGGGTTTGGGCGCCGGAGGCGGAAGGAGACTGTCCAGGACCCGTTCCTCGGCCTGCTTGGCCGCGCGGCCCTGAACTTTCTCGGCATGCCGCATCTTGACCATATTGACCGACAGTTCCGTCAGGTCCCGAATGATCGACTCGACATCACGACCGACATACCCCACTTCCGTAAACTTGGACGCTTCCACCTTGATGAACGGCGCGTTCACCAGTTTGGCCAGCCGGCGGGAGATCTCTGTTTTTCCCACCCCCGTCGGACCGATCATAATGATGTTCTTCGGCAACACTTCTTCCCGCAGTTCCGGAGAAAGCTGCTGCCGCCGCCACCGGTTCCGTAGAGCGATCGCCACCATTCGCTTGGCCTGGCCCTGGCCGATGATGTACCGGTCCAGCTCCGTCACGATTTCTCGGGGAGTCAAGGCCTTCATGGAATCTTCCGACGCCGTCATCCGGCTCCTATAATTCGTCCAAAACGATTTCCTGATTGGTGTAGATATCGATCCCGCCGGCGATCTTCATCGCCCGCTCGGCAATGTCCCTCGCCGTCAAATCCGGCCGGTCGATCATCGCGCGGGCCGCCGCCAGGGCGTACGGGCCCCCGGACCCGATCGCCAGAATGCCGTCCTCCGGCTCGATCACGTCGCCCGTCCCGGAGATCAACAAGGAATGCTCCTCATCGGCCACGATCATGAGGGCCTCGAGCCGTCTTAAGATCCGGTCGGTCCGCCAGTCCTTGGCCAACTCCACCGCGGAACGCGTGAGATTGCCGCGGTATTCGGCCAGCTTGGCTTCGAATTTTTCGAACAAGGTCATGGCATCGGCCGTCGCTCCGGCAAACCCGGAAAGAATCTGATCATTGTACATCTTCCGAATCTTGCGGGCGTTGTGTTTCATCACGGTCGTACCCATCGTGACCTGGCCGTCGGCCGCGATCGCGACCTTGACTTTGTGACGGACACAGAGAATGGTGGTGCTGCGGATCGTCCGGATCATCGTTCTTCCTTTGTTTATCCTCTTGCCTTTTTGGCCCGCGGATGCGTCCGGTCGTACACCTCGATCAGCCGGTCCATCGTGACATGCGTATACCGCTGCGTGGTCGAGAGCTGGGCGTGGCCCAGCAATTCCTGAATCGCGCGGAGGTCCGCGCCGCCGTCCAACAGGTGCGTTGCAAAGCTGTGGCGAAGCGCATGCGGCGTGATGTGCGGGGCCTTGGGAAGGCGCGAAGCGGCGCGAACCACGATCCGAGCCACCGTTCGCGTGGTCAGGCGCTTACCGGATCGGTTCAGAAAGAGCGGCCGGCGATCCTCGTGGTATTGCCGAAAGGGAACCGCCGCCAGATAGGCCTCGATCGCGGCCAACGCCTTTGACCCGATCGGAACAATCCGCTCCTTTCGGCCCTTACCCTGGACCCGAATCTGCCCCTCATTTGGATTTAAGTCATGGACGTCCAGCATCACCAACTCGCTCAGCCGGATGCCGGTTGAATAGAAGGTCTCGAGAATCGCCCGGTTCCGCAGGTCGGCCGTCTCCTCGCCGGGCGAGGCCTCCATCAAGGCCAGGGCGTCATCCACCGTGAGGAAGGTTGGAAGGCGATGTTCCTGTTTCGGCGTGGCCACCAGTCGGGCCGGATTGTTCTTGACCCGCCCCTCCCGCTGGAGATACTTAAAAAAGGTCCGGAGCACGGCCAGCTTCCGTGCGATCGAAGATTTCCGGATGCCGTTCTGTTGCAAATGCGCCAGGTAAGCCCGGATCTTCAGCGGGTCGACTTCGGGCCAATCGGGTTCCTTGCCGGGCCCTGGCGCCTGTTCCCGGGGCGGTTCGTCGGCCGATTTTCTCGATGATCGATGACGCGATTCGTCCGCCGCGACGGGCGGCAGTAAAAACCGCTCGAACTGTTCCAGATCGGATCGATAGTTTCGGACGGTATGCGCCGAACTCCCTCGCTCGACCTGAAGGTACTCTATAAAAGATCGTTTTGGCGAGACCACCGGTTTAAATCCTCGATCGCGCGATGCCCGATCGCTTTCCGCCTGATCTGTTTGTCCCGGATCGTTTCCGGGATCGGCGGGAAGAGACCGAAATTGATATTCATCGGTTGGAAATGCCGCGGACTGCTCCGCGTGAGGTATGCCAGCAGGCTTCCGTGGGCCGTGGTATCCGGCGGGGAAACCGGCTCCAATCCTTTCAACAACCGCGCCCCATTGATCCCGGCGATCAATCCCATTGCGGCCGATTCGACATATCCCTCGACCCCCACCAGCTGGCCCGCCAGCAAGACGGTGGGCTTTCTCCGAATCTGCAACGTCTCCTTCAATACAAACGGCGCATTGATAAAGGTGTTCCGGTGAAGACTGCCGTAACGAAGAAACTCGGCCTGGGCCAAGCCCGGGATCATACGAAATACCCGGCGTTGCTCCGGCCAGGTCATCTTGGTCTGAAAACCGACGATGTTATAGCAGGAGCCAAACGCATCCTCCTGGCGGAGCTGCACCACCGCATAGGGCCGTTTCCCCGTGCGCGGATCCAGCAGTCCGACCGGCTTCATGGGTCCGAACACCAAGGTCTCGCGGCCGCGCTCGGCCATCACCTCGATCGGGACGCAGCCTTCAAAATACGGGATCTTCTCAAAGGGCTTGGGAATTACTTTCTCGGCCGAAAGGAGTGCTTCGTAAAAATGATCATATTCCGGGCGCGACATGGGACAATTGATATAATCGGCGCCGCCCTTGTCATACCGCGATGCGCGAAAAACCTTGTCCATCTCGATGCTCTCGCCGTCCATGATCGGCGCGATCGAGTCGTAAAAATAGAGGTGATCGGCGCGGGTCAGGTATCGAAGCGATTCGGCCAGCTTGTCGGATGTCAGCGGTCCGGTGGCGATCAAGCACACACCCTCCGATGGCACATCAGGAATTTCCTCCCGGACGACCTGGATGTTCGGATGGTTCTCGATCTCCTTGGTGATGCGCCGGGAGAATTCCTCGCGTTCCACGGCCAGGGCCGACCCGGCCGGCACGGTCGTTCCGTCCGCCGAGCGGATCACGAGCGAGCCGAGCAGCCGCATCTCTTCCTTTAATATCCCGGAGGCATTTAACGGATCGTTCGATCCAAGTGAGTTGCTGCAGACCAGCTCGGCCAGGCCGTCCGTCTTGTGGGCCGGCGTCTGGAGCTGAGGCCGCATCTCGTACAGCCGCACCTTGACGCCGCGCTGGGCCGCCTGCCAGGCCGCTTCGGATCCGGCCAATCCGCCCCCGATGATCGTAAATTCCGACTGTGCCATTAACATGTTCTCCAAGGGGTAGTATTGTAAAAGAATCTCGGATGAAATACAAGGGAGCGGGCGGTAGGTGCGGAGGCGGCTTCTCTCAATCAGAAGAGGGGTTGGGGGACTAGCTTTGCGTTGTCTGACCGACGGCCGATTCCATGGGGGCTTTTTCCCCTTGCTCGTAGCCGCAGTCTTTATTGAGGCAGACGATCTTCGGGCCGGTGCGTTTGTCGAACTTCTCGACCAGGAAGGGGGCTTTGCATTCGGGACAGGGCGTGGGGATCGGACGATTCCAGAGCGCGTAGGTGCATTTCGGATAATTGCCGCAGGCGAAAAAGGTCTTGCCGCGCCGAGTTCGCTTCTCGACCAGATCGCCGCCGCAACCGGGCTGGGTACATTTGACGCCGGTCCCGATCGCCTTGGTAAAGTCGCATTTGGGATAAGTAGAACAAGCCAGGAAGCGTCCAAAACGTCCGCGCTTGACCACCAACGGATTGGCGCATTTGGGACAGATTTCTTTGCTCTCTTCCACGTTGTCCACCACGCGGACCATCCCGTTCTCTTCAACGAACTCTTTCGTGTTCTTGCAATCCGGATAACCGGGACAGGCCAGGAAGCGTCCGTGCCGCCCCCATTTGATCACCATGTTGCGGCCGCACTTCTCGCAGACGATCTCGGTCGGGATCTCCTCGCGTTTCACGTCGCGCATCTCTTTCTGCGCTTTGGCCAGTCGTTTCGCAAACGGCTCGTAGAACTCACGAACCGTCTCAACCCAGGGTTTTTCCCCGTCCTCGATCTCGTCCAGCTCCGTCTCCATCTTGGCCGTGAACTGGACATTCAAGACATCTGGAAAATGCTGAACCAGCAACCCGTTTACGACCACGCCCAACTCGGTCGGCTTGAGCCGGCCCTCTTCTTTTTCAACATATTTCCTGTCCACGATCGTGGACAGGATCGTATGATAGGTACTGGGCCGGCCGATTCCTTTTTCCTCGAGGTCCTTGATCAAAAGTGCTTCGGTATATCGGGGCGGCGGCTGGGTAAAATGCTGCTTGGGATCGAGCTCCAAAAGCTTCAACCGTTCGCCGACCGAAAGGGATGGAAGCGTCCGTTCTTCATCGTCGTCCGACTCGTCCGTTTTCGAGGCTTCGGCCGCGGTCTTTTTGTCGGCGTGCTTTTCTTCTTGCGATTCGGTGTAGAGCACCGTGAAACCCGGAAATTTCACCACCTGTCCGTTGGCGCGGAAAAGCGCGTCGCCGGCCTCGATATCCACGCGGGTCATCTCCAGTCGTGCCGGGTTCATCTGGCTTGCGACAAACCGATCCCAGATCAACTTGTACAGTTGGTAGTGGTCCTTCGTGAGATGGGCTTTCAGCGACTCCGGTGTTCGGCGGGCAGAGGTGGGCCGGATCGCCTCGTGCGCATCCTGTGCGCCTTTTTTCGTTTTGTAGACATGGGCCTGCGCCGGCAGATAATCAGGGCCATACTGACTCTGGACAAAACCGCGGGCCTCGTCCAGGGCCTCCTGGGCCACGCGCGTGGAATCGGTCCTCATATACGTGATCAACCCCACCGGGCCCTCCGGCCCGATCTCGATCCCTTCGTAGAGCTGCTGGGCCAGCATCATCGTCCGCTTGGGAGAGTAGCGGAGTTTTCGGGCCGCGTCCTGCTGAAGACGGCTGGTGATAAACGGCGGAAGCGGATTGCGCAGCCGGTCCTTCTTCTCGATCTGTTTGACGATAAACGGACGAGTCTTGATCCGCTCCACCAGGGATTGCGACTGCTCACCGGTCGAGAGTTCCGCCTCATGGCCCTGGACCTGAACCAGGCGGGCCTCAAAGGGCGGCGGGTTGCGGCCTTCCAGCTTCGCCGTGACCGACCAGTATTCCTCCGATACAAATGCCTCCCGCTCCTTCTCGCGCTCACAGACCAGGCGAACCGCAACCGACTGGACCCGGCCGGCCGATAATCCCCGCCGGACCTTTTCCCAGAGCAGGGGACTGATCTTATATCCGACGATGCGGTCCAGGATCCGCCGGGCCTGCTGGGCATCCACCTTATTCTGATCCACTTTTTGGGGATGCTCCAATCCCCGTCGGATCGCCGGCTCGGTTATCTCGTTGAACATCACCCGGAAAACCTTGTCCGAATCGCCGTTCAGTTCTTCGGCGATATGCCATGCGATCGCTTCGCCTTCGCGATCCGGATCGGGGGCTAGATAGATCCGGTCGGCCGTCTTGGCCGCTTTCTTGATCTCATCCAAAACCTTTTTCTTGTCCTTGTTGATGACGGTATACTGGGGCCGAAAGTCATTCTCTACATCGATCCCAAATTTGCTTTTGGGAAGGTCCTTCAGATGACCGACCGAGGCCATCACCGAATATTGTTTGCCCAAATACTTGTTGATGGTCTTGGCCTTGGAGGGCGACTCGACGATGATGAGCGATTTTCCCTTCAGGGTGGATCGCCGCGGTCGGGCCGATTCGTTCACGGTTTCCCGATGATCCGCCGGAGCCACGATCGGAGCACGGCGCGGCGGGTTTTTATGAGACCCCTTCGACTTGGGTTTTGCCGAGGATTCCATCGCTGGACGCAAGTTGGATTTTTTCTGGGCCTTCTTTGCCATCATCTACTCGATTCGAATGAACAAGTTTCCTGCAAGCTGACGGACCGCCCCTTTTAATTCCAGTTGAAGCAGGACGCCGGCCGTTTTCGCCGGAGGCAACCGCAATGACGTCGTCAATTCATCAATATGCCGCGGCTCGGCCGACAGGTATTCATACACGGCCTGTTCATCGGGTAAAAGCACCGGCCGACGCAGTTTGCCGGCCTGATCCCGCGCCGGAGTTTCATCGGCCGGGGCCTCCAACTGCGGAAGGAGTTCGTCCAGGATATCCTCGACGCCCTCCACCAGCTTGGCCCCCTCTTTAATCAGAGCGTGCGTTCCGCGACTGGTCTTCGTCCCGATCGGGCCCGGCACGGCGAAAACCTCCCGGCCCTGCTCCAGCGCCAACCGCGCAGTGATCAGTGATCCGCTGTTCTCGGCCGCCTCCACCACCACGACCCCCAGGCTCAGGCCGCTGATCACCCGATTCCGCTTCGGGAAATTCACGGGGTCCGGCGGAGACCCAAGCGGATAGTCGGACAGAACGGCTCCGTGACGGCTGATCGCCTCCCTCAGTTCATCGTGCTCCCGCGGATAGACGATGTCCAGACCGCAGCCGAGAACCGCGATCGTTCGCCCCGGAACCTCGATCGCCGCCTGGTGTGCCCATCCATCAATCCCGCGGGCCATTCCGCTCACGATCGTGAAACCCCGCACGGCCAACTCTCGGCTCAACTGTTCCGTGACGGCACGCCCATATCCGCTGGCCCGGCGCGCGCCCACAATGGCCACGGCGCGGCCGTCTTCCGGCCGCAGATCGCCCTGCAAATAAAGATACGGCGGCGGATCGGGGATCATCCTCAGCAGGATGGGATACCGCGGATCGGTCAGGCCGATCAGGTCATATTCCAACTCATCGACGTGATCCAGTTCCCGCGCGATGGCGGTGTCGTCCGGCCGATAGGATCGGAGCGAATCCGCGAGCTTGAAACCGATGCCCTCGACCGTTGCCCATTTGGAAGGATCGGCTCGCAGCGCTGCCATCGGCGATCCGAACCGCTCGATCACCCGCTTACAGAGAACGCCTCCCAATCCGGGCACGGCCTTCAACGCCAGCCATGCGTATCGTTCATCACGATTCAGCATCGCCTGTCTTCCGTTGTTATCAATTATACACGATCCCTGCTTGAGGGTTGGTTACACTATACGAACGGCCGGGCGGCTGTCAAGCCTTCACCTGTTTGGTTCGCGATTCGGGTAAGGGTTTCCCGCTGATTCACGTTGATGATTGTCTTTTCAAGCGTTCCTTCACGGGCGTTGTTCGAAAGGGGAATTGGGCGAGGATTACGGCCGAAACGGAATCACCGCTTCCGTTTCTTGCGCTCTTCCGTGAAGAATTTGTGATAGAGGACGTCCCATTCCGGGCTGCCCTCCGAGAGGGGCCGTGAATAGGAAGCCAGCTTGGCCCGGACCGACTGATCGATCTCTTCTTCCAGTTGAAGTTCATGAACGACGACCCGCTTGATCTCGCGGAGCACCTTTTCTTCTTCCATGAGCAAGGCGGCCTTGTGTCCCTTGGCCAAACCCTGCAGGATCAGGTGAGAGAGATGGCTGATCTTGTCTTCGCTGAGCAACATACCGTTCAACGCGCTCCTATAAGATCATCCCGCGTTCCTTGGCCAGCTGTTTTTTGATCATCAGGAACATCTTCCGTTCATCCACTTGACCCTGATCGATCTGAACCTTGTAGGCTTCGAGGATCTGCCGGACCTCGGCATCGAGACGGTCTTCGATCACCAGTTCATCCGTGATGATCTGCTCCAGCGACGAGATCAGTTCGGTTTTCGGCGCTTCCGGACGGATGAGACGCTGTTCGGTCAATTGGTCAACAAGAATCTGGGCGAGTGCGGCGATGCGTTCTTTCTTGAGTCTCATCAGAGCGGCACTCTATCAAAATCCCCTCGGGCTGTCAACGAAAGTCCGCACGGCCGGCGGCTTGACAGGCCGGCGGCCGGGAGACTATACTCTTTTTGTGCGCCTGCATCCCTCAGAGAGATTTTCTTGTTCCGCTCCATGGCATCCCGCCGGCTTCCTGATCGGTTCACTGCTCATTTCCCTGCTTCTGATCGGGACCGGTCGTGCGGAGTCCCGCGGGGATGCCAAACTCGGTAAAATCGTCTATGCCAAACATTGCGCCGCCTGCCACGGCCAGAAGGGCGACGGCCTCGGATCCCGTTCCACCCTCCCCAATTTTACGGACGCAAAGACCATGGCGGCCAAGACCGATCAGGAGCTTTTCAACAAGATCTCAAGCGGGGGAAAAGGCACCGGCATGCCGGCCTATAATAAGGTCCTCGCCGAACAGGATCGCTGGCACGTTCTCGCTTATATCCGCACCCTTTCCAACCCATCTCCGTAATTTCCCAACACGCTTTCGTCGAACGTCGCAATTTAACCTCCGCAAAAGCTTAACGCTGATGATGGTTGAAGACCGGCTCCGGCCGCTTGCTTTTTAACCGGTTTTTCTTGTATGTTACACGGCATCTTAACTCCGACGAGGCTCCTGAACGCTTTCGGAACCAATAGGCCGGTCTTTTAATCCATTAACGGACGATTATTGAAGACGACGGTTATGCTTCTACTCTCGATCATTATCGGAATCGCGGTGGGACTTCTGGCCCTGTCCGGCCTGACGCTCTTGCTCCGCCTGTCGGGCATGACCCGACGCATGGAAAACGATTTGCGCCAGCTCCGCTCGGAATTGGAGCTCAAAGAACGCGCCCTGTCGCAACAACGGCAAACCCTTGTCAATGTCAAACAAGAAGCGGCCAACCTTTCAAGCATTATTCTGCTCCTGCCGGACCTCGCAAAACAGTTATCCGCCGCCCATACCACCCAGGAGTTAGAGGAGAATATCGTACTCCTGACCCAGAAGCTTCTGGACTCCAAAGAAGTCTCCCTCTTTGCCGCCGAGAAGGATGAATTGGTCCTCAGAACCCAGCTGGGTCTCTCATCGGAAAGGGCGAAAATCGTTCAACGGATTAAGATGGGAGAGGGCCGTATCGGCTGGACGGCCAAGAAACGAGTGGTCATGACGACCGACGATTTTGAAAAAGAAAGTAACCTCGTGAAGTCCTCCTTTCAGCAGGACCGTTTCCAAAATGTCCGGACTGATCTTTGCGCTCCCCTCGTTCACCGGGATCGATTCTACGGCGTGATCAACATCGGGGAGATGGGTGCGCTTCCGGAGAACGGCCGACGGTTGATAAACCTGATCTGCAACCTGGGCGTGATCGCGTTGGAAAACGTCCTTCTCCTGGATGAAGTTCAGCAACAGGCCGATCTCGACAGCCTCACCAAGCTGTACAATGTCACTTACTTCTACAAGTATCTCGACCGCGAGCTTCAGAAGGCTCAACGGTACAACCGGCCGCTGACCGTGGTCATCTTCGACCTGGACCAGTTTGAGTCCTACAACCGGCTGTTTGGAAGACTGGAGGGAGACCAGATTCTCCGGATCCTGGGGAATATCATTCGAGATGGCCTGCGGACGGTGGACATTCCGTGTCGCTATGGCGGCGAAGAAATGGCCGTGGCCCTGCCGGAAACCGATCAGGAAAATGGGCTGTTCGTGGCGGAGCGAACCCGGAAATCCGTGGAGATACATCCCTTTTCATTAAAACACGTCACGATCAGCGGAGGACTTGCGGTTTTTCCGACCGATGGGAAAGATCCGAAGGAGCTGATGAAGAAAGCTGAATCGGCGCTGGAGAAAGCGAAACAGTCGGGACGGAACCGCATCGTGACCTATTCCTCGATCCCGTAACGCCTTGACAGTCTTCGACAATTATGTTACGGTCAGGGCGACATTGGCTGAACGCTTCAACGCGATCTGAGATTGACGCATCCCAACGTCTCCCGAAAGGCATCTACGCATGGCTAAAAAACTTCTGGTCGTAGATAGCAATCTCGCCATACAGAAGTTGGTGGAATACAACCTGTCCCGTGAAAAATTCGAGGTGACCTGCCTGAACGACGGCCTCTCCGCTCTGGACCTGCTCACCAAAGTCGACCCGGATTTGATTCTCGCGGACTATCACCTCGAAGGGATCAGCTTTACCCGTTTCTGCGAAAAGGTCAAACAAAAACAGTCCGCAAAAGAACGGCCGATTCTCGTCCTGGTCAGCGCCACGGACAGTTATGATCCGAACAAACTGGTTTCCCTCGGCGTGGTCGATTTTGTCAAAAAACCGCTGGAGCCGAAGGAGTTGATTGAAAAGCTCAAGGAGCTTTCTCAGGACACCGCCACGCTGATTGATAAAGCGCCCAGGCCGGTTGTATTGCCGACCACCCCGGCCCCGGCTGCATCGGTCCATCCCCCGACCACCGCTCCGCGTCAACCAACACCGAAGGATCAGGCCGAGATCATGAAGATCGAGGAATTATTGGGCTGGTCCTTGCCCGGGGAGAAACCGGCGGAGAAAACAACTGAAAAATCCGAGATTAGAATTCCCGAACAGGATAACGAAAGGACGATGATCCAGAGTCGGGCCGACGCCGTGGCCCCGCCGCCGCCCGTTAAGCCGGAACAGCCGCAGCCGTCCATGTCGGAGTCAAGTCCGGCGATAGCAGACGCAGAACAGACAATGGTCGCGATGCGCGTCCCGCCGCCGGCTCCTTCACCTTCCACCGAAGCGGAGGCCCCGCTCCCGGTTGCCGAAACGCCGGAACCGCCTTCGGCGCCGATTACACCGGCCTCGTTGGAGGCCGCCTTTCCTCATCTCTATGCAAGCCCGGAGACCGTTGAAGCCCCGCCGTCAGCCGAGGCTCAGGTCCAACCGACCGTGAGCGGTGCCGTGTCCCAAGAGATGGTCGAGGCCATTCTCTCCAAATTGGCGAAGGAAATCATCGAGAAGGTCGCCTGGGATGTGGTCCCCTCCCTGGCAGAGACCCTGATCAAAGAAGAACTCGAAAAACTCAAGACCGACCAACCATCTTAAGCCGCTACTTTTTCGTCTTGACCTGGGCGGCCTTCATTTGCGCCTTCCGTTTTTCTTTTCGCTTACGTTCCTTTTTACGATACTTTCTTCTCAACTCACGTTCGACTTCGCGACCACGGGGCATGGACTCTTCTCCTATCGGGTTAATGGTTTCAACCGGCCTATTTAACCGTTGCATCGTGAAATTGTCAAGCAGTTCCTCACCAATACGTCGCTTGCCCTCTCTCTCTTCTTCGTGTTAAGATTTAATTCCTATGGCTCAGGACTCCCCGCACTCGGACTCAACCCGGTTCGACAAACCCTACAGCCCTCGAGACGTCGAGGAGCGCTGGTACCGGCACTGGCTTGACCGGGGTTATTTTGCCGCGGACGGGCAGTCGACCAATCCGAAACGTTTTTCGATCGTCATCCCGCCGCCCAATATCACCGGGTCGCTCCATTTGGGACATGCCTTGAACAACACACTTCAGGATATTCTGGTCCGCCGGAAACGGATGCAGGGATATAATACGCTCTGGCTCCCTGGAACGGACCATGCCGGGATCGCCACGCAGAATGTCGTGGAGAGACAGCTTAAGTCCGAGGGGTCCCACCGCGAAGCGCTCGGCCGTGAAAAATTCATTCAACGCGTCTGGCGGTGGCGGGAGGAGTCCGGTCGAACAATCATAGCACAACTCAAGCGACTCGGCGCCTCCTGTGACTGGGAACGCGAGCGGTTCACGCTGGACGAAGGGCTTTCGGTCGCGGTTCGGGACGTCTTCGTCCGGCTGCATCAGGAGGGACTGATCTACCGCGGGGAGCGATTGATCAACTGGTGTCCGCGCTGCGAGACGGCGCTGTCCGATATCGAGGTCGAGCATGAAGAGGTCAAGGGGAAAATGTACTACATCAAGTATCCCATGGCCGATGACCCCGAGATGTTTCTGACCGTCGCAACCACCCGGCCAGAGACGATGCTGGGGGACACCGCCGTTGCGGTCCATCCGGAAGATCCGCGATACAACAAGCTGATCGGGAAAAAAGTCCTGCTCCCGTTGACGAACCGCACCATTCCCGTCGTGGGCGATCCGATTCTGGTCGATCGCGAGTTCGGAACCGGCGCCGTAAAGATCACGCCGGGACATGATTTTAACGACGAAAAGGCAGGGCAGCGCCACAACCTGCCCCGAATCTCACTGCTGACCGGACGCGGCGAAATGAATCCAACCGTGCTGGAGGAAGACGCAAAGGCGGAAAAGAACCTGTTGAACGAAATCGCCGGCCTAAAAGTACCCAAAGCTCGGGAGACGGTGGTGTTTCGTCTCAAGGCCGATGGCTTTATGATCAAGGTCGAAGACCATCGTCATGCCGTCGGAAAATGCTATCGCTGTAAATCGGTGATCGAGCCCTATCTCTCACCGCAATGGTTCGTCAAAGTAAACGATCCGGATCCAAAAAAATCTCTGGCCGCACCTGCCATTGCCGCGGTCCGAAACGGCGACATCCGGTTGATTCCGGATGGTTGGAAAAATAATTATTTCGGCTGGATGGAACAGATTCAGGACTGGTGCATCTCGCGGCAGATCTGGTGGGGACATCAGATCCCGGCCTGGTACTGCCGGGGAACGGACATCGGGCAATGCCGACCGGAGTGCAAGGAGCCGATCGTCGCCGTGGCGCCGCCGGAGCGCTGCCCCCACTGCGGATCGGCCGATCTCGTCCAGGACCCGGACGTTCTGGACACCTGGTTTTCTTCCGCCCTCTGGCCCTTCTCGACCTTAGGCTGGCCTAAAAAGACGAAGGAGCTTGAGCTCTTTTACCCCACGTCGGCCCTGGTGACGAGCTTTGATATTCTCTTCTTCTGGGTCGCCCGGATGATCATGATGGGACTGCATTTCATGAAGGAGATCCCCTTTAAGGATGTCTATATCCATGCGCTGGTCCGCGACGCCGAGGGCCAGAAGATGAGCAAGTCGAAGGGAAACGTGATCGACCCGCTCGCGATCATGGAGAAATACGGCACCGACGCGCTTCGGTTTACCCTAGCCTCGATGGCCTCGCCGGGGCGGGACATCAAGCTCTCCGAGGAGCGGATCGAAGGCTACCGGAATTTCGCAAACAAAATCTGGAACGCGGCAAGGTTTCTGTTGATGAACTGTCCGAACGGAACCAGGGGCTATCTCGAACATCCGCTTCCCAATCCGGATGCGCTTCTGCTGGCCGACCGCTGGATCTTAAGCCGACTTCAAAAAGTTGTGGCATCGGTGAACCGGCAACTGGACGATTACCGCTTTGACGAAGCCTCGCGCGAGCTCTATCAGTTCCTCTGGCATGAGTTCTGTGACTGGTACCTGGAGTTGATTAAACCGACGCTGTACGGCACGGACGCTGCGGCGGCCGAACGGACCCGAACCGTCGCGATCCATGTTTTTGAAACCGTGTTACGACTCCTGCACCCGTTTATGCCGTTCATCACTGAAGAGCTCTGGCAGATCCTTCACCAACCAATCGGCAGGAGTATCGTTGTTGCTCCCTATCCGATACCCAACGCGCTCTCTCTTGAAGATGAAGCGTTAGAAGGCATGATGAATGATATTATCACTATTGCTACCGCCATCCGTACTATCAGAAATGAACATAACATCCCTCCGTCGCAACAACTTAAAGGCGGCGTAATCACGCTCACCGAAGATGAAGCAAAAACTATTTTGCGCAATGGAGAAGCTGATATTCGACGGCTTGCAAAACTATCGGAGTTTACGGCCAGCCCATCTATCGCCAAGCCATCAGGAGCCCTGGAGATCTCTACACCCGCAGGGAACGTTTTTATCATTGTGGATGTAGACCCGCTTAAGGAGAAGGCTCGACTAGAGAAAAAGCTCGGCGCGAAGCAGGCTGAGTTTGAAAGAGAGGATAAGAAATGGCGAGACCCGGAGTTTCAAAAGAATGCGCCGGACGAAGTCAAAACTAAAAACGATCTTCGCCGCAACAAACTGAGTCAAGAAGTGTTCACGCTTTCAGAGCAACTTCGCAAAATTGTGGATTTGCTCAAGGACCGACAATCATGATCGTACGCCCTGCCCTCCTCCGCGTCATTGTCGAGCGCGCGCTCAAAGAAGACCTCGGTTCCGGGGATCTCACCACCCGCCTGCTGTTTCCAAAATCCATCCAAGCCGAGGCCGTGATTCAAGTCAAACAAGAGGCGATCCTGGCCGGTCTGCCGGTGGCCGAAGCCGTTTTCAAGAAACTGGATCCGAGGCTGAAATTCAAAGCGCTTGCGCAGGACGGCGATCGGGTCAAACCAGGAACGATCATTGCGCGCCTGGAAGGCGACGGACGTTCCCTCTTGAAGGGAGAGCGTGTCGCTTTGAACTTTCTCCAACACCTCTCCGGGATCGCCACGCTGACAGGCCGCTTCGCTGAAGCCGTCCACGGGACCCAGGTTAAGATTCTGGATACGCGGAAAACGACGCCGGGGCTTCGGAGTCTTGAAAAATATGCCGTCCGGATGGGCGGCGGGCGAAATCACCGGATGAATTTATCCGACGGCATATTGATCAAAGACAACCATCTTGCGCTGGCCGGGAATCTCAAGACGGCGGTTCAGCAAACGAGAAAGAAAGCGCCTCGTGGATTCAAGGTGGAAGTGGAAACGACCAACCCAACCGAAGTGGAGAAGGCGCTCGCAGCCAAAGCCGATATCATCCTCCTCGACAATATGACGGTCCCTCAGCTCAAAGAGGCCGTCCTGTTGATCAACGGTCAAGCCTTGACCGAGGCCTCGGGCGGAGTCCATCTGAACAATGTGCGCGAGATGGCTGCCGCCGGCGTCGATTTCATCTCGATCGGCGCGCTGACCCATTCGGCCCCGGCCGTGGACATCAGCATGGACATCCAGCCTGCCAAGCCCCGCGAGGGGAGGGGAAAACGATGATCCCCCGACTCCCGACCCAAACGTCGCATCACCCGTTAACGGTGGAGGCCGTCCGATCCGGACTGAAGACGGAACGGTTTGGTCGGACGTTACATCTCTACGACCGGATTGAGTCCACCAACACCACCGCCCTCGGGCTGGCGGAACAGGGCGCGCCCGAGGGAACAGTCACCCTGGCCGACAGCCAGACGCAAGGCCGGGGTCGCATGGGGCGTCACTGGATTTCGCCGCCGAATGTAAATCTCTACCTTTCGATCATCCTCCGGCCCGACGGCGATCCCAAGCGTGTCGGGTTGTGGTCCCTCGCCGCGGCCGTGGCCGTGGCGCGGACGATCGAACAAACCACGGCCCTTCCGGCCCGGCTTAAATGGCCGAACGATATTCTTGTCCATGCCAAAAAAATCTCGGGCCTTCTTCTGGAAAGCGCCATCCAGAGCGGCCGGGTCAAACATCTCGTCCTGGGGATCGGTCTGAATGTCAACATCACCCGCGAGGTCCTTCCGGAATCCCTGCGGGCATCGGTCACGTCGCTGCGGGAAGAACTCGGCCGAGAGCTGGATCGCATCGGGCTACTCCAACGGCTTCTGGAACAGCTTGAGCTTCAGTACCGGTTCTTCCAAATCGAACCGCCCCACAAGGTTATGGAGGCTTACGCCGCCCTGTCCGAAACGCTTGGCCAGACCGTGACCGTCCAGCTCCCGGACCAGGAATGGACCGGAAACGTGATCGGATTGACCCCCGAAGGCGCACTGATCTTGGAAAAACCGGATCGGCAGAGTATGATCGTCCATTCCGATGACGTCATTCATGTGAGGACTGCAAATGCTGCTCGCGATTGATATCGGAAACACCAATATCGTTCTGGGGGTGTTTGACGGAAACCGCCTCAAGGGAAACTGGCGGGTTGCCACCAGCCTGTCCAAGACCTCCGATGAGTACGGTATTCTGGTGCTGGATCTGTTCCACGCAAACAGGCTGCGGGCTAATCGGATCGACGGGGTCATTTTGTCCAGCGTGGTTCCGCCGCTGGCCCCGATCTTCCTCGAGACGAGCCGGCGGTATTTTCATTCCGATCCCTTGATCGTGGATGGAACAATGGACACCGGCCTGATTAATCGCTATGAGCCGCCCCGGGATGTCGGGGCCGACCGTATCGTGAATGCTGTCGCGGCCTATCGGCGTTACGGCGGGCCCGTGATCATCGTCGACTTCGGAACGGCCACCACCTTCTGTGCCGTGAGCCGAAAGGGGGAATATCTGGGGGGTGCGATCACGCCCGGGATCACCATCTCGTCCGAGGCCCTCTTTCAACGGGCCTCCAAGCTTCCCAAGGTCGAGTTGGCCAAACCCAAATCGGTCATCGGACAGGACACCGTCAGCAGCATGCAGTCCGGCATGCTCTACGGTTACGCGGGTCTGGTGGATGCCATGGTGTCAAGGATGAAAAAGGAGCTGGGGCCTACCACCCGGGTGATTGCGACCGGTGGTCAGACCCGATTAATCTTGTCCGAAACAAAAACAATCAACGATGTGCGGCCCTATCTAACCCTGGAAGGGCTTTACCTGTTATACGAAAGAAACAAGAAGAAGTCCCGGCCCAAAAGAAGTTCTGTTGACAACACAACCAAATCTTGATAGGCTATTAGCACTCTAAATGCCGGAGTGCTAAATCAGGGTGTGCGGATGGAATTGAACGAAAGAAGTCGGAATATTTTAAAGGCGGTGGTCGTATCCTATATTCAAAAGGCCTTGCCGATCGGGTCTCAGACCGTCACCAAAACTTTCTCGTTTGGTCTCAGTCCGGCCACGATCCGGAATATCATGGCCGAATTGGAAGAACGGGGTTATTTATCCCAGCCGCATACGTCGGCCGGGCGTATTCCTACGCCCAAAGGCTACCGTCTTTATGTGGATGAGCTGACGGGAGAAGACCGGCCGAGGCTGTTCGACGAAGAATTTCTGAAGGAGAATTATCTCGGCACGAAGCGAGAAGATCCTCATGCCCTCCTCCAGGAGACCACCCGCATGCTTTCTCTTCTGTCGCATTATGCCGGGGTGGTTTTGGCCCCCAAAATATCCGAGACGCGACTGGATCGTCTCGAACTCATTCTTCTTCGTAAGGGCCATGTTCTGGTTCTACAGGTTTCGAAAGACGGGTTGGTGCAGCACCGGATGATTGACGCCGATTCCGAACTGACTCAGAAGGACCTTGTGCGGATCAGCGCCTTTCTCAATGAGAAATTCGGCGGCCTGAATTTGGACGAAATCCGGCTCCGGCTTCTCCAAGAAATGCGGGCCGAGAAAGACCAGTATGACCGTCTTCTTCAGAAGGCCATGGAGCTCGGACGGAAGGCGCTGGAGGAGCAGCCGCAGGAAGAACTCTACGTCGTCGGGACCTCCAATATTCTGAATCTCCCGGAGTTTACCGAAAACCTGGAGAAGATGAAGGCGCTTTTTAGAACCTTCGAGGAAAAAGCCGCGATTCTGAAACTCCTGAACGATTCGATCAACACGGAAGGGGTTCAGATCTTTATCGGTTCCGAGAACCGCATGCCCGGAATCGAAAACTGCAGCCTGGTCGTCTCCAGCTACCGAAGCGGCGATCGGATTCTGGGAACGCTCGGCGTGATCGGGCCCACGCGAATGGAATACGCCCGCGTGATTCCATTGGTGGACCACACGGCTAAATTATTAAGCCGTCTCTTGGATCAGGATTGATCAATCGGATGGAGCCTCAAATGGAAGACCCGACCCCAACGCCCCAGCCTGAGGTGGAGCCGACCTCCCCTGAACAGGAAGTACGGTCGTTGAGGGCCGAACTGGAGCAGAAGAGCGGTGAGATCAAGGCCGCCCATGACAAACAACTTCGCGCCTATGCCGAAATGGATAACTACAAAAAACGGATGGCGCGGGATCAGATGGAGCAGCTTCGATACGCGAATGAAAAACTGCTGAAGGAGCTTCTGCCGGTGCTGGACAACTTGGAGCGGGCCTTAACTCATGTCAAGAATTCGCCGGAACGGTCTCCTTGGGCCGAAGGGGTGGAATTGACCTTCCGGCAATGCCTGGATGTACTTAAAAAGTTCGGGGTGACACCGATTCCGAGCATAGGGGAACCGTTTGATCCCAACCGCCATCAGGCCGTCACCTATCTTGACACTCACGAGCACCCGGAAGATCATGTGGCGGAGGAATTGCAGAAAGGCTACTTATATCATGAACGCGTGCTCCGGCCGTCCATGGTGGCCGTGGCCCGGAAGCCGTCCCGGCAAGCAACCGAGGAAAGTTCGGAAGAACCGGATGACGGGGGAAATCAATAAAAGCCCTGATCGCTCTCTCAACGGAATCAAATATTATTTTCATCTGTACTTTTAGCAAGGAGGTTTACCATGAGCAAGGTTATCGGTATTGATTTGGGAACAACATTTTCATGCGTGGCGATCATGTCCGGTGGAGACCCCGTCGTCATTCCCAATGCGGAAGGAAGCCGGATCACGCCGTCCATCGTTGGATTCACGGATAAAGGCGAGCAATTGGTCGGTCAGATCGCTCGGCGTCAGGCGATCACGAATCCCGAAAACACGATCTTCTCGATCAAGCGCCTCATCGGCCGCAAGTTCTCATCGCCCGAGGTCCAGGCCGCGATGAAACGGCTCCCGTACAAGATCGTCCAGGCCCCCAACGGCGACGCTCATGTGGAGGTGCGCGGCAAGAAATACAGCCCGGCCGAGATCTCGGCCATGATCCTTCAGAAAATGAAGCAGACCGCGGAGGATTATCTGGGCGAAAAAGTCTCGGATGCGGTCATCACCGTCCCGGCCTATTTCGACGACAGCCAGCGGCAGGCGACGAAAGACGCCGGCGCCATCGCCGGGTTGAACGTCCTCCGGATTATCAACGAGCCGACCGCCGCCTCGCTGGCCTACGGCCTGGACAAGAAGAAGGACGAGCGGATCGCCGTGTATGATCTGGGGGGCGGAACCTTCGACATCTCGATTCTTGAAATCGGCGAAGGGGTGTTTGAGGTCAAGGCGACCAACGGCGACACCTATCTCGGAGGCGATGATTTTGACCTGAAGATCATGGACTGGCTGATTGAAGAATTTAGGAAAGATCAGGCGATCGATCTTCGAAAAGACAAGATGGCCCTCCAGCGGTTGAAGGAGGCCTCCGAGAAAGCCAAGATTGAGCTGTCCTCCTCACAGGAAACCGAGATTAATCTGCCCTTCATCACGGCCGACGCCGGCGGCCCTAAACACCTGGTGGTGAAGCTCTCGCGTTCGAAATTGGAACAGTTGGTGGACGCGCTGGTCCAAAAGACGATCGAGCCCTGCCGTAAAGCAATGACGGATTCCGGCCTGACGGTCCAGGACATTCATGAAATCGTCCTGGTCGGCGGGATGACGCGCATGCCGAAGGTCCAGCAGGTGGTCCAATCTTTTTATGGAAAGGAACCCCACAAGGGCGTTAACCCGGATGAGGTCGTGGCGATCGGGGCCGCCATTCAAGGCGCGGTGCTCAAGGGCGAGGTCAAAGATGTTCTCCTGCTGGACGTCACGCCGCTGTCCCTGGGAATCGAAACGCTGGGAAGCGTCTTCACCAAACTGATCGAACGGAACACAACCATCCCGACCCGGAAGAGCCAGACCTTTTCGACCGCATCGGACAGCCAGACCGCGGTCAGTATTCATGTACTGCAGGGAGAACGGGAGATGGCAACCGACAACAAAACCCTGGGGAGGTTCGATCTCGTAGGAATCCCGCCGGCGCCACGAGGAGTGCCTCAGATCGAGGTGACGTTTGACATCGATGCCAACGGCATCGTCCATGTCTCGGCCAAGGACATGGCCACCGGAAAGGAACAGTCCATCCGGATCACCGCCTCCAGCGGCCTGTCCAAGGACGAGATCGACCGGATGGTGAAGGACGCCCAGGCCCGGAGCGAAGAAGACAAGAAGAAACGGGAGCTGGCCGAGGCCAAGAACGAGGCCGACAGCATGATCTATGCGATGGAAAAATCGCTTGGCGAAATAGGCGATAAGGTCGCGACGGCAGACCGGAACACCCTGCGCGAAAAGATCGCGGCGATGAAGAAAGCGCTTGAAAGCAACGACCTCACCACGATTCGGAGCGCCCTGGAAGAACTCACCAAGGCCTCCCATAAAGTGACGGAAGAGATGTACAAACAATCATCGGCGCAAGCCGGAGCCCAGTCCGGACAGGGGCCGCAATCAGGCGGCTCTGCCGATGCCGGGGCATCCGGAGGGCCTTCGTCCAAACCATCGGAAGAAGGCACCGTGGATGCCGAGTTTGAGGAAACCAAAAAAGACGGCAAGGAAGGAACAGAAAAACGGGACTGGGGGTTTTAACCCGACCGACCTCGTCTGAACGGTTCACGGAGCAGCCCTTTGGCCAAGCGCGATTATTATGAACTCCTCGGCGTCAAACGCGACGCCTCCGAACAGGAATTAAAAAAAGCCTACCGCCAGCTTGCCCTCAAGTATCATCCGGATCGCAATCCGGGAAGCAAACCGTCCGAGGAGAAATTCAAGGAGATCAACGAGGCCTACGAGGTCTTAAGCGATTCGCAAAAGCGGCAGCGGTACGATACATTCGGTCATGCCGGAGTCGGAACCGAGGGAGCGGGCGGGTTTGATTTCAACCGGAGCGGTTTCGGTGATATCTTCGGCGACATCTTCGAGGATTTCTTCGGCGGGCAGACCGGACGGACCGCACGCGGCCGAGCCCGTCCGGAGCGCGGCGCCGATCTTCGATACAATCTCCAGATCGAGTTTGAGGAGGCCGTCTTTGGAAAAGAGGCCAACCTCCGCATCCCGAAATGGGAGGCCTGTGCGGAATGCCATGGAACCGGCTCGAAATCATCCGGCGGGATCCGAACCTGTCCGACCTGCAACGGCGCCGGTTCGGTCCGATTTCAGCAGGGCTTCTTCACAATCAGCCGCACCTGCGGCCACTGCAACGGCGAGGGACGGATCATCTCGGATCCCTGTTCACATTGCCAGGGGAAGAAACAGATCCACCGCGATAAAACCCTGGCGATCAAGATCCCGGCAGGGGTCGAAACCGGCACCCGTCTCCGGCTAAACGGAGAAGGCGAGCCCGGCTCGAACGGCGGGCCGCCGGGGGATCTCTACGTCGTTCTGACCGTAAAAGACCATCCGGTTTTCACCCGTGAGGGGGACGACCTTCTATGCGACGTCCCGATCGGTATCGGTCAGGCCGCCCTGGGCGCCAAGATCGAGGTTTCTTCGCTCAAGACCAAGACTCAACTCAAAATCCCGGCCGGCACCCAGAGCGGTCGCACGTTTCGTCTCAAGGGATTGGGGATTGCCAACCTGAAAGGCCATAGGATCGGCGATCTTCTGGTCAAGGTTCATGTCGTCACCCCGACGAAGCTCACCGCGCGGCAGCGTGAACTTCTTGAAGAATTCTCCAAGCTGAACGGAGATCCGGCCGCAACGGAGGAAGGACTCTTCGAGAAGGTTAAGAATATTTTTGAGTGAAAAAATTGTTCAGCCTGCTGACCGATGCCTGTCTACTTTATCCAGTCCCGATCCATTCAAAACGACCGGGTCGTTTTAACCGGCGACCTGGCCCATCATTTGGGCGCGGTTCTCCGATGCCGTGTCGGTGAGATTGTCCATTTGGTGGATGAGGACCGGGTTCGATACCGAAGCGAACTCAGCCAGATCGTGGAGAAACGGATCATCGCAACAATTCTTGAGCGAGAGCGCCCGGTGCCCCGACGGATCCCTGCCGTCACATTGGCCCAAGCCGTATTGAAAGGGGATAAGATGGACTGGGCGGTCCAGAAGGCCGGCGAGCTGGGCGTGAACGTGATCATCCCGGTCGTGACGGAACGGACGATCGCGCGGCCCAGGGCCGAGCGCGCGCGCCATCATCGGGACCGGTGGCAAACGATTGCGAAGGAGGCCTCTCAGCAATGCGGCCGGCTGGATTATGCCGACGTCAAGCCCGTGGTGTCGTTGGACGATTTATTCAAGAATCCGCCGGAAGCCTCACTGAAACTGGTCCCGTGGGAACAGGAACAAGGACGGTCGCTCAAGGCGGCGCTTCAGAACCTGAAAGAGGAGACGTCCGTTGCCATCTTGATCGGTCCCGAAGGCGGGTTCTCCCCTCGGGAAATCGAGAACGCGCGCGAAGCAGGTTGGGTCTCGGTCTCATTGGGACCGCGGATTCTTCGGGCCGAGACGGCCGGCGTGGCCGTTCTGGCAATTATCGAATATGAACTGAACGAGGTGTAATGATGGAGCAGGCTTCTCAGGAACCCCCCTCGCCCGAAACCGCAAATCCCTGGCCGTTGTTTCCGGAACAACCGATCAAGGAGCCGACCACGGCCGAACTGAATGCGGTCTCCGTAAAGGACAAGGCCGGTTTCTGGCGACGGACCTCGGCCTTTATCATTGATCTGATTTTGTTGCAATGGATCACGATCCTCTTCCTCTGGATCGGCGCATCGGCCGAAGATATGGCGCTGGCCCAGGGCTTGAACGATGAGATGATGGGATCCTTGCTGGAATGGGCCGAGATGCATACACGCGTCTGGTCCTTGCTGTTTCTGGTGTACTTTTCTTTCTTCACCTGGTACGGCGGCCAGACACCCGGTAAAATGGCCGGGGGCATCCGCATCGTGACGACCAACGGACTTCCCGTCTCCCTACTCCGCGCCATCGGCCGCACGCTCTGCTATAACTTAGATATCCTGACTCTTGGGGTTGGTTTTTTGCTTGCAGCCATGCCACCCGCCAAACACGCGCTCCACGACCTGGTCGTCGGAACGGTGGTGGTAAAGGTTCAGCCAAAATGAACTTCGACACGGCCGTCACGGCCCGGGAGGCATTCAAAAGAGCACAAACCTCCGGTGAGCTGGGCGAGGATCTGGATCACGCGATCGAGGCCGAGGAACAGTTTGCGTCCAGCACCGGGCCGGAGTCTACCAAAGCCTACGAGGTGCTTCTCAAGATCGCGAGACGCATCCGGAGGCCGCCGCTTTCCTCGAATTCTTGATCTATACAACCTGGAACTACGTGATAGAACTTCCAAGCCCCGATCGCTTCAAAAAAGGTCTTGAGCTTTACAATCGCCGTCTCAAAGAGGCCTCAACTAAAACCGACAAGCCAGAACTAAAGCAGGTCCGTGAGCTTCGTCATTCCTTTCTGAACGGCCTGGGCCGGACCGATGATGAAGGGATGGAGGAATACGACGAGGACGCCTTCGCGGGCGGAGACTGAGAATTAAGGCTTGCGTACATTGGGCATGGTCTACGGCAGTTGAAAACCGGCCCCGTTTCAGGTATGATACCCTTCTATTTATATATGGCAGGGAGGCACATTTCATGGGTTTGTTGGACGGGCGGAAGGGAATTATATTCGGCGTTGCGAATGAGAAGAGCATCGCCTGGGCGATCGCGCAGAAGCTCCACAAAGAAGGAGCCGAGCTGGCCTTTACCTTTGCCGGCGAGGCGCTTGAGAAACGAGTCCGCCCGCTGGCCGACAGCATCGGCGCAAAGCTGATCCTTCCCTGTGACGTCACGAAGGACGATCAGATCCAGGCCGTCTTCCAGCAGGTACAGTCAAGCTTCGGACATCTGGATATTCTTGTTCACGCGATCGCTTTCGCCAACAAGGAAGATTTAAAGACCGACTTCCTGAGCACTTCACGTGACGGGTTTCGTCTTGCCCATGACGTCAGCG
>JACQFA010000073.1 GCA_016200255.1 Nitrospirota bacterium
CCGTGCTCTATGACTACCCGGTCGTGGAGTCCATCCGGTCCATCCTGCCGATCGTGGACGAGTTCGTCGTGAACGTGGGCCGGTGCGACGACGGGACGCTCGAGCTGATCCGCTCCATCGGCGATCCCAAGATCAGAATCGTGGAGTCGGTGTGGGACGAGAGCCTGCGGAAGGACGGGCTGATTTACTCACAGCAGACCAACATCGCTCTGTCCCACTGCACGGGCGACTGGGCCTTCTACCTCCAGGCGGACGAAGTGATCCACGAGGACGACCTGCCGCGGATCGCCGAAGTCATGCGGGCGCATCTTCATTCGCCGGAGGTCAAGGGACTGATCTTCCGCTACCTGCACTTCGTGGGGGACTACTGGTCCACCAATCCGTGGTTCTACCACAAGGCGGTCCGGATCATCCGCAACAGCGGCGAGGTGGAGTCCTGCGGCGACGCGGTGGGATTTCATCTCAAGGCCACGAGGCAGTATCTCCAGAGCGGGCCGCGCGAATGGCTCGCGCCGTCCGACGGACGGGTTTTCCATTATGGATGGGTCAAGGACCCGAAGACCATGCTGGTCAAGAAGCAGGAGATGACGAAAGTCTATCACGGCGATGCGCCGCCGCCCTCGGAGGCCCGGCTCTACAGCATGAAGGAGTTTGAATTCGAAGACTATCCGATCCTGAAGGAGTTTGGCGGCCGCCATCCCGCCGTGATGCGGGCCCGTGTGGCGGCGGCATCGCGGCGCGCGCCGAGGCGGAATCGGTGGCTCAACTGGCGGTTCTATCGGGAGGTGGCCCGACGTGGCTTTCGGGGATAGCCCCTGTGGGGACGTTAAACGCGAATCGTTAATCGGGAAGAAATCCAAGTTTTCCGTCTAACGAATAACGGTTAACGTTCAATGAATAACGCATAACGCATAACGATTAACGAGCAGCTATGACGATAGCGTCTATCACGATTACCAAAAATGAAGAGGCGAATATACGCGCTTGCTTGGACTCCCTGAAATGGGTGGACGAGCTGATCGTGGTGGATGCCGAGAGCGCGGATCGCACGGTCGAGTTGGCGAAGGCGCGTACGTCTCGCGTGCACGTGCGTCCGTGGCCGGGTTACGGCCCGCAAAAGAACTTCGCGATGGAGCAGGCCACGGCGGATTGGATCCTCATCGTGGATGCCGATGAGCGTGTGACGGACGAACTGCGAGAGGAGATTTTGCATCTTCTCCAAAAACCACCCTCTCCCCTGGAGGGAGAGGGTACGGGTGAGGGGGAGAGACCTCTTGCCTATCGCATCCCGCGGCGGAACTTCTATTACGGGCGGTGGATCAGGGATGCAGGCCAGTATCCCGATCCGCAGCTTCGGCTGGTCCGGCGGGGGCGTGGTCGATACAACGACCTGCCAGTGCACGAGCATCTTGAGGTGGAGGGGTCGGTCGGCGACCTGCGCGGCCATCTGGATCACCACACGCATCCGACGGTGGTCTCACACGAGCTGAAGATCGAGCGCTACAGCACGCTGGCGGCCGACGAGCGGATCAAGTCCGGGAGGCCGATCACGTCCTGGTATCATCTTCTCTTCAATCCGGTGTGGACGTTCGTGAAGTTCTATCTGTTGCGGGGCGGCTACCGGGACGGCTTGCCGGGGTTCATCGTCTCCGGCTTCTCGGCGGCTCACGTCCTGCTCAAGTACGCGAAGCTTTGGGAGCGGGCGCATGCGCCAAGTCCACCGAGCAGATGGACTACGTGAAGGCCAAGCTCGCGGAGTTCATCGCTAAGCACTAGGGGAGGTGCCTGGCACCGTTTTCTGTCTCGTTCAGCAATGCCTCCGGAACAGCCTCGCCGTGTTCTAACCGGTCGGCAAGCACACGGAGAGCCAGGGCTCGTACCGCAGTCAGAGCTTCCTCTCGGGTCTGGCCATGGGCCATCACCCCCGCAAGGGCTGGAACTTCGCCGATCCAGCGCCTGTCTTCTTCGCGCTCCAGATCGATCCTCAACTGCATTGGGTTCGCCATGGGTTTTTCCTCAGGAAAAGAGAGTATGCCGCTCAGTCTCTCTTGTCAATGAGACACAGCCCATTCCCCCTGCGGATTTGCACTGGTTTCCTTCGTCCAATCCTGTGTATAATCACGACCTACGGTGGAAAGGGGATAGCCGGGTCGTGCGGATTCTGTTTCTGACTGATGACGCGCTCGACTATGTTTCTGACCCATTGTACGTCGGCCTCTCCCGGATACTCGGTGATGAGCAGGTCGTCGACTATCCGTATAAGCCGTGCTTCCATGATCCGGAGGCCAAGCCATGGTTTCTGACCCAAAGACCCGGCAAGAAGTATGACAGAGAGGAAATCGCCGACCTCCTGCGGGATCGCTTTTTCGACCTTGTCTGTCTCGCGTCGTTTCGGCAGGAATGTTTGGATGAGTGCGCACGGCTTTTCGGGCGGATTCCGTTCCCGCCGATGGCCTTTGTGGACGGCGGGGATGACGTCAGGATCCGGCACGACGTGGTTGGGCGATACCCGATCAAGGTGTACTTTAAAAGAGATTACGTCTGGCGGAGGAGGAATCAACTCTGCGATCTCGGAATACAGGCGTGGGCGTTTCGAGGCGATCGCCGACTGTTTGAGCGGACGTTCCCGTTGCCGCTGTCAATCGTCATGGAGGCTCTTCCTGACTTCGGCGGGATGGGCAAAGAGATCGACGTGTCGTACAGGGGAAGGGCGTCGCACCCCAACCGTGTCAAGGCGGTCGAGATCCTGTCGCGAATGGAGGGGGTTCGGTTTTCCGGGGGTGTCTATGCGAGCCCGGGCGACCGTAAGTACAAACTGAAGACTGGAGCGTTCGAGCGGTTACGGACGAAGATCTTGGACGACGGTCCGGCCTCGACGGCCGATCAGCAGAAGAAGCAGGCGCCGGAAGCCTACTACCGCGAGATCGCCTCCTCACGGATTGCCGTGGCGCTTCGGGGCGGGGGGCTGACCGCTTCTCCGCGGTATTACGAGATCGTGGCGATGAAGACCATGTTGATTTCAGACGTGCCGAAAGCGGTGATCCCGAATGACTTCGTGGATCGGCGACACGCGGTATTCTGCAAGCCAGACTTGAGCGATCTGGAAACACTGGTCCGGTATTATTTGCGGCATGATGCGGAACGGGAGGCGATCGCCCGTGACGGGTATGCTCATCTGTTGAAGTATCATACGTGCGAACGCCGCGCGGAATACTTTCTGGACATTTGCCAGCGCGTGCTGTGAGACCCATTATCGTCGATCTGGGCTGCGGTTCCAAGAAGATCGATGGCGCGATTGGGCTCGACCGCCGTGTGGAGTCTGGCGTGGATCTGGTCTGCGATTTCGAACATGAGTTACCCTTGAAGACCAGCTCGGTGGATATCGTGAACATGAGTCACATCATGGAGCATATCAGGGACCTGATCCCGTTCATGGAGGAAGTCTATCGTGTCTGCCGGCCTGGCGCCGAGGTCCGCGTGGTGGTGCCGTATTACGCCTCGCGCGGGGCCTTCCGGGATCCGACGCATGTGCGCTTCATCACCGAAGATACGTTTCAGTATTTCGAACCGCCGACCGATTACGGGGTCAAGACCAATTTCCGGATCGAGAAGATCGCCTACGACATGCGGAAGCCGTTTCGGCATTTTCCGAAATACTTCCAGAAGCGCTTCCGGCGGTATCTGTGGAATGTGGTGGACAATATGTCCGTCACGTTGCGCGCGGTCAAAGGATAGCAAGACCATCTCATGGTCAAACGCATCTGCCTGATCACCCCGCCCTCTATCTTCCTGCTGGACGAGCGCGTCTTCATGACCCTCGGCATCCTCAAGGTGGCCGCCGTGCTCGAGCAGACCGGCGTCGAGGTGGAGATGCTGGACCTCTCCGGCGTGGAGAATTACGAAGA
>JACQFA010000077.1 GCA_016200255.1 Nitrospirota bacterium
CGCAGATCGCGCCGATCGGCAAGCGACTCCGATTTCCGGTTGCCGGGCCGGAAGGGATCGTTGTTCTCAAACTGATGGCCGGAAGGAAACAGGACCTGATCGATGTCGAGCGCATCCTGGCCGAGGCAGATCTGGATAAGGAGCTGCTTCTCCGTCTCGCACGCGAGGCAATGGTCAAACAACCTCTCATGCAAGCCGCCAAGAGAGCCGGATGGTCCGGCGGGCAGCTCAGGGGATAGAGCAGCAGTTTCCTAAAATGATGCACAAGCGAATCCGAATTCTCTCCGCCTCTTTCTTCGTGCTCCTGATTTTGGCGTATAGCCAGGGAACCAGAGCCGAGCAACAGCCTAAATTCAGCATCGAGACTCTTCCTGCCGATAAGGGACCCATCGTTTCAGAGATGTATAGCTTGGGGGATTCGATTCGGATCGTCGAAACCTTGTCCCTTGCGAACAGCTGCGATGAAATAGATGGAGAGGTGGATTTCCGAAGCAACTTTACGGAAGTTTTTGTGAAACTCAAAAGCAAGGATCTTTCCACGGGGGAAGGTTGCACCCGGAAGGATACTCCGGTTTTGGCATCAGTCATAATCTCCCACATGCCATTTGTACCCACGTGCCACCATTATATTACCCTCAAAACACCCCAAGGAATAAAAAAGCACACCGTTATAATACAATGGTAATTTTCAATCCGGCAAATGTTTCTCAAGGCGAAAACGCGGGTTCGAATCCCGCTGGGACCACCAGTTCAGTCATGACCCTCAGGTTTCCTCGCTTGACTCTTCCAAAAGCCCGACCAAGGCCTCGACCAGTTGAGGATCGAACTGGGTCCCGGAGTTTTTCTTTAATTCCAGGATGGCCTGCTCCCGAGTCAACCGGGGCCGATAGGGACGGACCGAAACCAGGGCCTGGTAGGCGTCGATCACACTAATCACGCGCGCCAGAAAAGGGATCTCCTCGCCCCGCAACCCCTTCGGATAACCTTTTCCGTCATATCGTTCATGGTGGTATAAAACCGCGGGAAGCACGGATTCAAACCGGTCCGACCCTTTGATCAACATTTCGACAAGGAGGGGATGCGCCTGGATCGTCCTGCGTTCCTCCAGGGTCAGCGGGCCCCATTTGTTCAAAATGGACTCCGGGATGCTCGCCGTTCCGATATTGTGGAGGAGGCTGGCCAACTGCAGGTTCTGTTTATCCGGTTCACTCAGGTTCAAGGCATCGGCCATCTTGAACCCGAGCTGGAGGACCTTCTGGGTATGGCCTCGGAAATACGGGGTCCGGGCATCGATTCCGGCCGCCAGATCCGCCAGACCCTTCAACGTCGGATCCTCCAGGAGGGTCATCAACCGGGCCTGATCATTTTCAAGCACCGAAACGGGTGTCTTACTGTAACAGCCAATCCGGTTTCGCCCCTCATTTTTTGCCGAAAAAAGAGCTTGATCCGCGGCACTGATCAAGGCCAACCGTGAATTCGCGTCGGTCGGGAATGACGCAATCCCGATGCTGACCGACAGGTGAAGGGGATGACCCGAGGGGGTCGTAAACGGGCTTTCATCGATGGCTTTGCGAATCCGCTCTGCCACCCGTTCAGCACCCGCCTGGCTCGTTTCCGGGAGAATGACGGCAAATTCCTCCCCTCCGTAACGCGCCAGGAGATCGACCGTCCGGACCGATTTCTGAATGACGGCCACAAGGCTTTTCAGCATCACATCCCCGATCGGGTGACCGTGGCTGTCGTTGACGAGTTTAAAGTGATCGACATCAATCATCAGAAAGGAGAAGTCCTTCCCGTACCGGGTGCTCCGCTCCACCTCCTGGTCAAGACGTCCCTGCATCTCGCGGTGGTTGAGACAACCCGTCAGACCGTCGGTGGTGGCGCGCGTTTCCATCTCGGCCATAAACCGCGCATTGTCGATCGCCGTGGCCGCATGCATCGTCAAAGTCGAAAGAGTGTCGACATCCTCGGGCGAGAACGGTTCCCCGTTCAGTTTATTCCCCACCACCAAAACCCCTCCGACGATTTCACCGGGTTGGAGAAGCGGAACGGCAAGGATCTGTCGCAGGAAGGGTTGATGGGCCGGCGTAGCTCCCCATCGGGAGTGCTCCTGAACCGCCTCGATGACGACCGGACGCTTCTCCAGGTAGGCCGAACCAAACAGCCCCGCAGAGGCGATGGACCCGTTGAAGGTGCCGGCCTGAATGTCCACTCCGTCGGAAAAAATCACGGTTGTTTCAGGTTGATCGGGCGGAACGATCAAAAGAACCGCTCCCTGAGTTTTGATCAGTTGATTCGCTCCGCGGATCAGCGTACGGGCCAAAACGTCAATTTTTCTTTCCTTGGTGATGGACAGCGAAACTTCATACAGGCGGCGCGCCCTCGAAGAGGCCTCTTCCAGATCCGTCACCAGCCGGTGTTTTTTGACGGCATTTTCAACCACCATCGGCAGGGTTTCAAAGTAATTTTTTGTTTTAATAATATAATCGGAGGCCCCGGCCTTCATCGCCTTGACCGCAACGGCCTCGTCGCCCTGACCGGTGATCATGATCACGGGAAGCTTCATGCCTTGTTCCCGTATTTGACTCAGCACCTCTAGCCCGGTCATCCGGGGGAGACTGAAATCCAGAAGGACGGCCTCAAACGTTGCATCCCGCAAAGCGTCCAGACAGGCCGGACCGTTCTCCACGGCCGTAATTTTGAATTCGGGATTTTTCCGGCGGAAGGCACGAAGGATCAACTCGCTTTGATCCGGACTGTCTTCCACCAGCAGCAGATGCCTTGATTCCGGTCGCATGAGTGCTTCCTTTCGTCTATCGAGAAAGGGTCTCCGGCCCGCGGTTAATCAGCAGCCAATAATTTTTGAGGGAATTGATCTTATCAGAGAATTCCTGAAAATTCACCGGTTTTATGATGAAACTATTGGCCCCGTTACGGTAACTCTGCTGTACCTCTTCTTCCCGGTCTGAGGTGGTCAGCATAATGACCGGGATCATCCGAAGGTCCTTATCCTCCTTGATCTTTTTCAGTACATCGAGACCGTTAATCTTCGGAAGGTTGATATCCAACACGATCAAGCCGGGATGCGGTGCGTCGTTATCGTCGCGTTTCCGAAACAGGAAATCGACTGCTTCCTGCCCATCCTTGACCCAGTGAACTTTATTGGCGATCGTCCCCTTCTCAAGGATCCGACGGGTGAGGGTCGCATGATCCGGGTTGTCCTCCACCAGGAGGATATCCATCACATGATCCATGGACTATTTTCCCTCTCTTCTGATCGGTTCCTGAAAGGGCAACTGGAAAAAGAAAGTGGTTCCTTTTCCCTTCTCGGATTCGATCCAGATTTTTCCTTGCACCGCATCGATGATCTTCTTCACGATCGCCAGACCCACCCCCGTCCCTTCCACCTCCACATCCTTGAGCCGCTGGAAGATTCCAAATACCAGATCATGGTAGCGGGGATCAATGCCGATCCCGTTATCCTTGACATAATACTCCGCAAATCCGTCCCCCTCCCGTCCGCCTATCTCGATCAGCGGCGCCGACTGCGCTCCCATAAACTTGATCCCGTTCGTTAACAGGTTCAGAAAAACCTGTCTCAACTGGGTGGGGTCAAACACAACGGGGGGAAGCGGCGAATGGATTTTGACCGACACCCCCCGCTTCCGGATCGTTTCCTGGCATTGGTCCAACACTTCCTGGACCACCCCATCGGTGTCAAGGCGTTCCGCTTTCTGGGCTTGGCGGATCGTGCGGGAAAGCGCCAGAAGATCGGTGATCAACTGTTCCATAAAGGCGGCGTTGGCCATGACGCGTTGAAGGTAGTGCTTCCCTTGATCATCCAACTTGTCGGAATAGTCTTCCAGCAGGATCGAGGCCATTCCGTGGAGAGAGACGACCGGCGCCTTCAAATCATGGGAAACGGTGTAAACAAACGATTCCAGTTCCCGGTTCGATTCCTGTAACTGCGTCGTCCGTTCCAGAACGCGTTTTTCCAGTTCACTGGTATAGCTCCGTAATTGCAGAACCATCTCTCTCAAAGCGGTCTGCAACTCGGCCATCTCGCGCGGCGTCCAGGAACCGGGCCGCGGGGGGATATCGGAAAAATTTCCCCGGCCCACCGCGGTCGCTGCGGCGGCGAGACGTCGAACCGGCCGGGCCAGTCCGGCGACCAGCAACGTGGCAAAAGCCAGCCCGATTAACAAAGCGATCCCGGCGATTAGAACAGCATGATGTTGCGCCGCGGCGGCCTGCTCTTTGATGACCGATTCGGGCCGATAAACCACCACAGTCCAGTTCAGGCCGTTGGACCGAATCCCGGCAACGGCCGCCCGCATGATGATCCCTTGACTATCATTCCCGGAACGAAAGACCACATTGGGACCGGAATTCGGTTTGAACAAGGGGAGAGCGGAAAGATCTTTCATCGAAACCCGATAAGCTTCGTCCGGATGCGCAATCACACGTCCTTCATCGTCGATCACGGCGGCCTGCAGCCCGGGAATCCCCTGGACGATGCGATCCGCCTCTTCTTGAATCCCGGACAGACCGAGCGACCCCTCGGCAAACCCCACCATGATTCCCGACCCGCCCAGAATGGGTGTCACGATCTGGACATTCGGAACGTGCGTGCGCTTGCCCATCTGCACACGGGAAATAACCGTCGCTCCGGTCTTCATCAACTTCCTGTAATAATCCCGGTCGCTGTAGTCGGTGCCCGCCGTGAGCTGGCCGTTGTCATCGAGCGGGGGGTCGGCAATCATGGACTGGCCGTTACGGCCGGCGATGTACATAAACGAGAAATTTCCAAAACGGTTTTTTTGCGCGCTGACGATTGACTTGACGATCTTCGGGTCAAAACTTCCCAGGGTCTGCACCTGCCCGGCGAGCGCCTCAACGGCATGAACATGGCTGGACACGTGTTCCGAAACTTCGCTGGCCAGCGCTGTCGCCGCGAACTTTCCTTCGCGCTCGATCGCTTCCAGTTGCACTTTTTCCCATCGCCGGGCCTCGTTGACGCCCATGATAAGAACCGGAACGGCCGCGACGATCCCAAAACACAGAAACAGATAGGTCCGGAGTCCAAATGCCTTCATTCTCTGTTCTCCAGCTTCTTTCCTGACAGGTTTTGGTTCTTCTCCAATCCGTCCAACGGCTGCCTTTCCAAACGACACCGTGATGGTAACTCTAACATTTTCGATTGGTTTGTCAATCGTTAATATCTTTTCAGCGTTGAACCGACTCCCGCCCGACCATAGGGAAAATACGGGATGCAACGATTGAAATGGCCGGTCCAAACGTGTATGCTAGCCGCCACAACGGAACACGAAAAGAAAACGAGGAAAGGATGGCCAACGACACGATCGGAATCTTGCTCATGGCCTATGGGTCGGCGAGTTCGTTGGACGAGATCGAGCCGTACTTGCAGGATATCCGCGGCGGGCGGCCCGTCGGGGCGGAGCTGATCGAGCAGGTCAAAGAACGCTACCGGCTGATGGGTGGAAAATCGCCGCTGATCGAGATCACAAAACAGCAGGCCGCCGCTCTGGAGAAAACCCTCAACCGGGATCAACCCCGTTTTAAAGTCTATATCGGGATGCGCCACTGGCATCCGTACATTAAAGATACCGTGGCGGTCATGGCGGCCGACGGCATCCGGACGATTACGGCGCTCTGCCTCACGCCGTACTACTCGAAGATGAGCGTGGGGGCCTACTACCAGAAATTGGACGAGGCCGTGTCGGCGGCCGGACAGACTTTTCAGATCCGGCGCGTCGAGAGCTGGAATGATCATCCCAAACTGATCGGGGCGATTGCAACGAAGGTCACGCAGGCGCTGGAGCGGTTTCCATCGGATATTCGTAAAAAAGTCCCGCTGCTTTTCTCGGCGCACAGCCTTCCGGAACGAATACTGGCCGAGAAGGATCCCTACCCGCAGGAACTGAATGAGACGATCGAACTGATCATGAAAAAAGTGGGGCTGTATGAATGGCGGTTCGCTTACCAGAGCAAAGGCCGAACGCCGGAGCCCTGGCTCGGCCCGGACGCGGCCGCCGTGATCGACGAGCTTCACGCGCAGGGTCACCGTCATCTGCTGATGGCTCCCATCGGTTTCATCTCGGATCACATGGAAACGCTCTACGACGTCGACATAATGTACCGCAAGCAGTGCGACGCCAAAGGGATACGGCTGGAGCGGGCCGAGTCGCTCAATGCAACACCCGCCTTTATCGAAACGATGGCGGACGTCGTTCGGCAGAATCTTTAAGAGGATCTGCACGGATGCCCACGCAAAAAAAAGTAATCATCATCGGCGGCGGAATCACCGGCCTGGTCGCGGCCTACGCCCTTCAGGAACTGGCGCGCAAAAATCAATCGCCGGTCTCCTTCACCCTCATTGAAAGCCAGCCCCGCCTCGGCGGAAAAATTCTGACCGACACCGACCACGGTTTTGTGATCGAAGGCGGACCGGACTCCTTCATCTCGCAAAAGCCCTGGGCGCTTGAACTCTGCCTGCAACTGGGACTGAAAGACCGGATGACCGGGACGAACCGCGAGCAGACCGCCACATACATCCTTCACAACGGCCGGCTTGTAAATCTTCCGGAAGGACTGATGCTGCTGGTGCCGACGCGCATCCGGCCTTTGATCGCGACCGCACTCTTCTCCCCGCTTGGAAAACTACGGATGGGAATGGACTGGATCATCCCCCGAAAACGAACCGGTGAAGATGAAAGTCTCGCCGGCTTCGTACGACGGCGATTGGGACAGGAGGCGGTCGAACGCCTGGCCGAGCCGCTCCTGGCCGGGATCTATGCCGGCGACGCCGAGCAGATGAGCCTCGCCGCCACCTTTCCGCAGTTCATGGAACTCGAGCAACGGCACGGCAGCCTGATCCGCGGGATGCTGGCGCGACGGCGCGAGATGCTCAACCGGACGGCATCCGGCAAAGGACCGCCGCCAGGGGCCCCTCCTGCGACGATGTTTATGACGCTCAAAGGCGGACTTTCGGAACTGGTGACGGCCCTCGTCTCAAAACTGGATCAGAATGCGCTGATCATCGGCACGGAGGTGGAACGGATTCATTGGAAATCCGGGCTTTCGACCTATCACGTTCGGCTGAAAGACGGAACCGCAATGACGGCCGATGCCGTGATCGCCGCTTCGCCGGCCTACGTCACGGCCGATCTTCTGGCCGAAACGGATGCCACGCTGGTCCGGACGCTTCATGAGATTCCGTACGTCTCGACCGCAACCGTCTCGCTGGCCTATCGCAAAAATCAATTCCGTCATCCGCTGAACGGATTCGGGTTCGTCGTGCCGCGGCGTGAAGGGCGGAGCATCATGGCCTGCACCTGGACCTCGACGAAATTCCCCCATCGCGCGCCGGAGGACCGGGTGCTGCTGCGTTGCTTCGTGGGCGGGGCCGGGCGGGAGGATCTGGTCGGCTTGTCCGAGAAGGACCTGGTGAATACGGTCCGGGACGATCTTCGCGCGATCATGAAGATCACGGAGGAGCCGGTTTTAAGCCGCGTCTATCGGTGGGAAAAGGCCAATCCACAATATCCGGTCGGACATCTCGACCGACTGGCCGATATGGACGACCGGCTGACCCGACTCCCGGGACTCTTCCTCGTGGGCGCCGCCTACCGGGGCGTTGGTGTTCCGGACTGCATACGGCAGGGAAACGAAGCGGCCGAGCGGGCCTTCAAATACCTGACCGCCCAGGGATAGTTTACGGATTTCAGGAATCCGCAATTGGCACGGTCCGGTCGTATAACATCACGCCGTCGATCTTCCAATCGTCTTCGAGAACCATCCGATACCGCACCCGGATCGTCACGTGATCCGTTCCGGTCACATCCACCGGGGCCGTTGCATGCAGCCGGTCGTCCGAAACACGGATTTCACCAAAAACGGCCCGAAGCGATCTGGCGATTTGAGGATACCCCGTCCGGACCATCGCACTGAATTCGTCCAACGTGAATTTGTCCCGTATATGTTTGGAGGCCTGCCGGTAGGCGGCCGGATAATCATCCGCGTTGAAGGCTTTGAGTTGCTGTTGAATGACTCCCTGGATGAGCCGGCCCGCCGGGTCGTCGGCATGAACAGGACCGGCCGCGAAGATTAGAAGCCCGAGCAGAGCAAAAATTTTAGCGCCGGCTTTTCCGATTTCCATCTGAGATCAACCCCTCGTCAGGATTCTACTGGTTCCATTGGTTCCTGTCAATTCTATCCGTTACGGAGATTTTTAGTACAATCGGCCATGAAAACATCGCACGGCTCTCTTTACTTTGATTATCACCGTATCCTTCCGTCTCGCAAAGATGGACGGTGTCCGTCAGGTTAATTCTTGACTAATATTTTTTCAATTGGTACCATTATCGGCGCTTGACCATGGGGAGTGCCCCGTTTAATAATGGAAAAAGTTTGAAACATTACAGGGGGGGGTGGGTGATGAGGCAATCCATGAGAAACAGGTTTTTCTTTTTGATGACTGTTCTGGTTCTTGCAGTGGTAAATCTCGTCCCAGGTTTTGAACCCTCCGCGCAGGCCGATGACAATCAAGACAGCCGCGGGATTTCACAAGCGATCACCCCGAATTCAAATGATTCGATCCATGTGCCGGACAGCACTCAAGAAAATCCGGCCGAAATCGGGACCCATGCTCATACGAACCATCTCCTTCTGTTAAGGAATGGCGCTGCCAGCGCCGCCGTTCCGTCGGGATATGGGCCTGTCGATATCCGGACGGCCTATGGGTTGCCGTCCACCGGGGGCCAGGGGACCATTGCGATCGTGGATGCCTTTGATTACCCGACGGCCGAATCCGACCTGAATGTCTTCTCGTCACAATATGGGCTCCCGGCCTGCACGACGGCCAATGGATGTTTTACCAAACTATATGCCTCGGGCGCCAAACCAAAGGCCAACTGCGGCTGGGCCCAGGAGACGGCGCTGGATATCGAATGGGCCCACGCCATGGCTCCCAATGCCAAAATTTTACTGGTGGAAGCCGCTTCCAATAGTTTGACGAATCTGTTCAATGCCGTGAATGCGGCCACCAACTATTCGTTGGATGTGACGGAAGAGTCCAACAGCTGGGGAAGCAGCGAGTTTTCCAGCGAAGTGAATTATGACGCTTATTTTTATAGCCGCCCCGGAATTGTTTACTTTGCGGCATCCGGCGATTCCGGCGGCAAGACGATTTATCCCGCCGCCTCGCCCTATGTGATTGCGGCGGGAGGAACATCCCTGCATTCTATTAATCCGGTAAATGAAACCGCCTGGAGCGGCAGCGGAGGAGGCAGGAGCCTCTACGAATCACGTCTCTTTTATCAAGATGGAATTTCAAATTTGACGGGAACGGCCCGCGGAGTCCCCGATTTTTCGGCCGTGGCGGATCCCGCCACCGGAGTTTCCGTGTATGACAGCACATCATGCCGCGGCATGAGCGGATGGATGGTTTTTGGCGGCACCAGTGTGGCCTCCCCGGTTCTGGCGGGCATTGTCAATCTGGCCAACCATGTCGTCTCCACAACCACGACGGTGTCTGAATTGGCAACACTCTATTCCCCCGCCGCCATTGCGGGCACCGCCACTGATTTCAGGGATATTATCTCCGGCACCGCCGGCGGTTTTAGCGCACAGGCGGGATGGGATTTTATCACCGGGGTGGGAAGTAATATCGGATTGAATGGAAAGTAATCATTCCATTAAAAATTTGGTAGCGGCGGAGGGACTTGAACCCCCGGCCAAGAGATTATGATTCTCCTGCTCTACCACTGAGCTACGCCGCCGTTATTTAAAAGGACAGGGTATAGAATATAAACAAATTGGGTCCGGTTGGCAAGCTCAAAAACAGACGGACCGGCCGCGTTAATTTTCTATCATGGACGACGGTTCGAGCAGGGACACGATCCCCTCGGCCAACTGGCCGGCCGCCTTGCGTGCAAGCTGCTTTGCCTCGAGCGTGGAATAGGACGGCGTCCGGTTGACGTCGAAAAGGACCACCTTCCCCTCCCGAAGGACATAATCGAACTTCCCGTAATCGATGCCCATCCGCCGACGGATCGCCCGAAGCTCCGGCGGGACCGGGGCCTCCTCACACCCATGCGAGTTCGAACCCTTGACGACCTTTTCCCGTGACTTAAGCAGGACGTTCATCTCTTGATCGCCGAAGAAGTAGTAGTACCTCAGACAGTATTCCTCTCCTTCGACCTCCGGGAGGAATTTCTCGACGACAAGATTTTTATTCTCGAACACTCCGCCCGGCACCCTTTTCAATGATGAGAAGACAGGATAGGCGCTTGAGTCCATACTCTCAACGAATTTCCACGGCGTCGGGCCTGGGCGTCTCAGCCCCAGTTTCGATGCCAGTTTACCGATGATTCTGTGCGGGAACGAAAGGGCCGGACGCGCCTCCCGCCTGAGTCGCGCTTCAGGGAGCCCGCCGTAGTTGCGGTCGGTCTTTACGATCACCGGGCCGTCATATGGGTCCCCCCTTCCAACGATGTTCGTGCTGATCTTCGACTTCGAAACGTCCACAACCCGCCGGTTGACCGCAACGGGATACCGGTCCAACAGGGCGCGATAGTCATCGGGCGTGACGGTCAGATCCAGATGAGGAATAATTACGTCGGCCGGAACAAATCGGTCGGCCCCGCGGACCATCTCGACCGCGTGGCCCTGAGCCTTCCATGCGTCCATCATCAGCCGCAGCAAATAGGTCGTCATCTCAAATAGATGGTCTTCCTCATGAAGAAGGACCGCTATTTTCTTGAAACTCACGACTCACCTCACCGTACCGTTTCGAAGCGAACAAGAAAGAGGCCGGAAAAATACGAAGAGCGCCGATCCGGCGCTCTCCGTCCGCATAAAACTTTTAAGCCGGGCCGTCTATCCCCCCAGAAGCTCCAGCGTCTCTTTCAGACCGCGGTTGACGCAGGTGAAGATCGGCGTGTCGCGCTGGGTGTAGAGCCGTCCCTGGGTTTCGCGGAGATCCATCAGTAGATTCACGAAATCCTCCGGGCTATCCGTCTCGAACGCGAGTGAGAACTCCTGATCGTCCAGCCCGAAGGAATAGGTCGTGTTCAACTTCACCGATGGATATTTGTTCCCGACGATGATATGCTCGTCCATCATTCCCTGGCGGGTATGCTTGGTCAGAAGGTACCACTCGGGAGTCTTCACGAACGGATACATGAAAAGATACTTGGCCTTTCCCGGAATGACCCGGAGCCGCTGCTCCTCATGCTCCGGATTGATCTTGTCCACATAGACCGACCGCTTGGTGATGGCGAGGTACGAATACGGCGTGGTCAGGTAATTGCCCAGCTGGGTCGCCAACAGCTTGGCCGTGAATTCCTGCATGTACTCGAGCGAATACCCGATCCGCCACATCATGAAGTCCACGTCGCCACGGGTGCCCATCGTGGAATAGGTCATCACCATGAACTGCTTCCGGTCCTTGGTGTATTCCTCCACGACCCGGGTAAATTCCTTCTTCCCTTGTTCCCGTTCGGATTGGGGCAGCCGCCGCCAGGCGGGATCGATTTTGTAGAACAGAAAGCTGACATACTGTTGCGCCGACGGCCGTTTTTGCGCGGGCTGGGCCCCTGCTTGGGGCTGGGCCGCCGGGACCTCGCCCTGCTCCTTGGCCGCACGGGCCTGGGCGATGACGGACGGATTGATCACACCGATGCCCCGGCTCTTCGCAAACTCCTCGACGCTCCGCATGGCCGATTTTCGGACGATGAACTGGACGTTCTGCATCTGGGTCCGGCCTTCCTCCGTCCATTGCGGCTGTGTGGGCGTCGCGGTCTCGACTTCTTCATGATCACTCATTGATTCCTCCAGATATTTTGTGATAAGTTCGATCTTAAAAGGGGTCGAAATAATCATCAAAAATGAATGAGTTAATAAATATACTAATTCGACCCGATTTGTCAATTTCTTTCTGGAACGGACCATGGCCGTGGCCGGCTTTCTTGACAAGGTTTATCCAGGATGTTACTATCGGAAAATTGTAAACGTTTAGATGGGTTAGCGAGTTTGGACCCGGAATAAAATGGACTATAAACCGACTCTGAATCTTCCCAAGACCGATTTTCCCATGAAGGCCAATCTCAACCAGAAGGAGCCGCAACTCCTGGCTCAATGGGATCGGGACGGGCTTTATGAACGGCTCCAGGAGAAGAACCGCGACCGTCCCCGTTACATTCTCCATGACGGCCCGCCTTATGCGAACGGGCGTATCCATATCGGCCATGCGCTCAACAAGACTCTGAAGGATTTCGTGGTCAAGTCGAAGGCGATGGAGGGTTATTCAACGCCCTATGTCCCCGGCTGGGATTGCCACGGCCTTCCGATCGAGCATCAGGTCATGAAAGATCTGGGGCCGAAGAAACGGGAAATGAGCCAGACGGATATCCGAAAGCTCTGCCGCGACTATGCCGATCGATTCATCACGATTCAACGCGATGAATTCAAACGACTCGGCGTCCTGGGCGATTGGGACCATCCCTATCTCACCATGAATCCCGCGTACGAGGCCGCGATCGTGCGGGAATTCGGAAAAGTGGTCGCGACCGGCGCCGTCTATCGCGCAAAAAAACCGGTCCTCTGGTGTCCCAACGACGAAACGGCCCTGGCCGAGGCCGAAGTCGAGTATGAAGACCACACCTCGCCGTCGATCTATGTCAAGTTTCCTTTTGTCTGGTCTCCTCAAGATCTTTCGAAACATTGGGAGATTTCTCTGGGGCCTGATGTCAGGCAGGTCTCCGTAGTTATTTGGACCACCACTCCTTGGACGCTGCCAGCTAATCAAGCCGTCTGCACGCATCCTGCATATGATTATGCTTTTGTGGAAGTCGACGACCAGGTATTTGTGATCGCAGAGAAGCTTATTGATTCATTCGTGAAGGCTTGCGGATTGTCAGGATTCTCTGTGAATGCGGCTAAAAGACGAGGTAATCGTTTCCAAGGATTGCGTTGTCGTCGTCCATTCTCCGAAGAGCTTTCCCCTATTGTGTCCGGGGACTTCGTCACGCTAGAACAGGGAACCGGCTGTGTCCACATAGCACCGGGTCATGGCCAGGAGGATTACGAGCTATCTTTAAACAATCCTTTACTCAAAGTTTTTGCCCCGATAGATAGCCGGGGACGTTTTACGGATGAGGTGCCGGAATTTCAGGGCCTCAAGGTCTTTGAAGCGAACCCGCTCATCACCCAAAAGCTGAAAGAGAAGGGCCTTCTGCTCAATAGAGTGGAGGACAAGGAGACTCACTCCTACCCCCATTGCTGGCGCTGCAAGAAGCCGGTGATCTTCCGTGCGACTGAACAATGGTTCATCTCGATGGAGACGAAGGACCTCCGCCGTAGCGCGCTGAAGGCAATTGACCACGATGTGGCATGGATCCCGAAATGGGGACGGGACCGGATTTACGGAATGATCGAGAACCGTCCCGACTGGTGCATTTCGCGGCAGCGGGCCTGGGGTGTGCCGATCGTCGCCTTCGCCTGTCTTGACTGTAAAGAACTCCTCTTCACGCCCGGGATCGTGAATCACATTGCGGACCGGATGGAACGCGAAGGCGGAAGCGATATCTGGTTTTCAAAATCGGCCGAGGAACTTTTACCGAAAGGAACAACCTGCAAAAATGCAACGGCGGCCGGTTTGCCAAGGAGAACGATATACTGGATGTCTGGTTTGAGTCGGGCGTCAGCCACGCGGCGGTGCTCAAAACGCGGCCGGAATTATCCTGGCCGGCCGATCTTTATCTGGAAGGCTCGGATCAGCACCGCGGCTGGTTTCACAGCGCGCTCCTCACGTCGTTGTTGACCGAGGAACGGCCG
>JACQFA010000074.1 GCA_016200255.1 Nitrospirota bacterium
CGCCAGAAGGCTCACGCCTTCCCGAAGGTTCGCATGACGGCCCGACGCCAGGATGCCCAATGCACCCAACGCCGACACCCCCACCGCCAGCAACGGCACTATCGATTCTACCGGCTCCAACGCTCACCTCGGGTTAAGAAATTACGATCCGTGTATGCGTTTCGCATCTACCATCTCATCCGGTTGACGTCTTCGACATGGATCGTCGCCTTCCCGCGGTAGAGCGCGATGATGATCGCGAGACCGACCACCACCTCGGCTGACGCCACCGTCAGTACGAAAAAGACGAAGACCTGGCCGGTGACGTTTTGAAGATAATGGGAAAACGCGACGAAGTTGATATTGGCGGCATTGAGCATCAATTCAATCGAGAGCAGAAGGACGATGATGTTCCTCCGGATCAGCACCCCGACGACGCCGACCATGAAAACAATCAGGCTGAGCATAACGTAATACGACAGCGGAACCATTTAAGATCGTTTCCCCTCTTTTCCAAAAATACCTTTTTTCGCCAGAACGATCGCCCCGATCATCGCGACCAGCAGGATCAGCGACGCCACCTCGAACGGAAAGAGATAGGTCGTGTACAAAACCCGGCCGAGGCCTTCGGTGTTTCCGACCGCCGACACGGCGGACGGCGCCGAGGACGGCGGGAAACGGTCGGCGAATCCGGACCGGCCGAGTATCATGACCGCCTCGCCCAGGATTCCAAACCCGACCGCCAGGCCGATCACCCCCTGCGTGTGATAGCCCTCTTCGGCCCGGACGTTGAGCAGCATCACGACGAAGAGATACAGGACCAGTATGGCGCCGGCATAGACGATGATCTGGACCGCCGCGATGAACTCGGCATCGAGCAGCACGAACAGACCGGCGACATGAAAAAACATCACCAGCAACGCCAGCGCGCTGTTCACGGGTTTGCGCGACGCGATCACCCCGATCGCCGCCAACACAATTACGGCTGCAAAATAAGAAAACAGGACAAGAGTCATGGTTTTTTTATGAAGATCGAACCGAAACGGAAGAAACAGGCCCGACAGACGAGGCGCTTCACTTGGCGGGGTAACCCCGCTTGGCCTCGTTAAAGAAGGCCGCATGGGGGTGCTGAAATTCGACGCGCGTCTCCCGGACCGGAAAGGCCCTGTCCCCGATGGCCAGCAACTGTTCCTTGTTGAGCTTCAGATTCCGCTTGTCATAGGTCGCGTACTCGTACTCTTTGGTCATCTCCAGCGCGTTGACCGGGCAGGCCTCCACGCACAGCCCGCAGAAGACGCAGCGGGTCATGTCCATCGTGTATTCCCGTGCGTATCGCTTGAGCGGCTGGCCCTCCACCTCGGCGCTGATCACCGTGATCACGCGCGACGGACAAGCCGCTTCGCACAGGTCGCAGCCGACGCATTTGTCGGTCCCGTCGTCGTATCGCAACAGCGCGATGAAACCGCGATAGCCGTTGGGAAGCACCCGTTTTTCGCGGGGGTACTGGATCGTGACGCGCCGGATGAACAGATGCTTCAGCGTCGCCGCCATCCCGATCAGAATTTCCAATAACAGGACCTGGTGCAAGAATCGCTTCAGACGGATCATCTACCCCCGGATAAAATACAAGACCGCCGACGTGACCACGATATTGGCCAGCGCCAGCGGGATCATGATCTTCCAGCCGAACATCATCAGCTGGTCGTACCGAAGTCGCGGAAGCGTCCCCCGGATCCAGATGTAAAAGAACAGAAAGACGTAAACCTTCCCGACGAACCAGATGATGGGCGGAATGAAGGAGAGCGCCTCGAACGGCGCGTGCCATCCCCCCAGAAAAAGAATCGTGGCGATACAAGAAACGAGGATCATGTTAGCATATTCGGCCAAAAAGAAAAAGGCAAATCGCATCCCGCTGTACTCGGTGAAGAAACCGGCCACCAGCTCGCTTTCGGCCTCCGGGAGGTCGAACGGCAGCCGGTTCGTCTCGGCGATCGCCGAGATCAGGTAGACCACAAAGGCCGCGAATTGCGGGATGATGAACCAATGGAAGACCCCCCCGCCCTGGGCCTCGGTGATCTTGACCAGGCTGAGCGAGCCGGCCATCAGCAGCACGCCGACGATCGCGAGCCCCAGCGACAGTTCGTAGCTGATCACCTGGGCCGCCGACCGCAGTCCGCCCAGCAGCGAATATTTGTTGTTCGAGGCCCACCCGCCCAGCAAAACTCCGTAGGCCCCGATCGAGGCGAAAGCCAGAATGTAGAGGATCCCGATATTGATGTCGGTGACATACGGACGGAAGGTCAGGCCGAAAACATGAATCGAGTCGCGGCCGAAGGGGACCACGGCGAAACCGACCAGGGCCGGAATCAGGACCAGAATCGGCGCCAGGGTGAAGATGATCTTGTTGGCCTGGGCCGGAATGATGTCCTCTTTGAAAAACAGTTTCAGCCCGTCCGCAATCGGCTGGAGCAGTCCGTGGTAGCCGACTTCCATCGGCCCCATCCGGTCCTGCATCCATCCGAGAATCTTCCGCTCGAAATAGGTCAGATAGGCCACATGAAGCAGCACCGTGACCATCACGATGCCGATCGTCACGAGCACCACGACTAAATTCAGGACCGTTTGTATCATTCCGCGTTCCTCCGCAGTTCGTTAAACCTTTTCGATCCTCACCTCGCCGGACTTGAAGGCCGGCATCCGGGTCGTCGGGGCCAACGCCACCGTCAGAAGATCCTTCACCGGCGGCTGATTAAATGATTCCGGAAAGAAGACCATGCCCGGCGGATATTTCGCGTCGATCCTGACCGCGACCTCGGCCTGGCCTTGATCCGACCGGAGCCGGACGCGATCCCCCTCGACCGCCCCCAGCCGTCCGGCGTCTTCAGGCGATAGATACAGAAACGGCCTGTCCATGATTTTCATCAACCCGTCGGCCTCCAGCGACATCTTTCCCGAATGGAACAGAACCGGCCCGATCACAAGATGGAACCGGCCGTTGGAAGCCGCCGATTTTTCGGCCGGACCAAGACGGTAGCGGTCTGAAACTCCCCCAACCATTCCTTCGTTCAGATATCGGTCTGCCGCCGCGGCCGGCTCCGGCCGTTTCGGCAGCTCACGCCAGCCGGGCCAGATCCGGGCGATCTCGTGCGAGATCTCGGCGCCGTCCTGATACTCCAGCGGATAACCCATCTCAAGCGCGATCTGTGAGAGGATTTCCCAGTCCGGCCGCGTTGTATGAACAGGTTCGATCGCCTTGCGGACGGCCTGCACGTGGCCTTCCTGATTCGTGAAGGTCCCGTTCTGCTCGGCGAAACTGGCGGCCGGCAATACCACATCGGCCTTTTTCCCCGTCTCGGTCAGGAAGAGGTCCTGGCTTACGACGAACTCGGCCGCGGCCAGCGCCTCGGCCGCGCCGGCCGAGGCCGGAAGGCTTCCGACCGGATTCTCGCCCATGAAATAAAGCGCCTTGATTTTCTTTTCTCGCGCGGCCTGAAGCATCTCGATCATCGTGAGACCGGGTCCGGACGGGATCGCCTCCTTCCAGGCGCGGCTGATGCGGTCGCGATCCGATGCATCCTCCAACCGTCCCAGGCCGGGCAGCCGGTCCGGAACGACGCCCATCTCATAGGCGCCCAACTCGTTATTTTCCTCCAGCAGCGGGGCCAGTCCGGAACCGGCCGCGCACAGCTTTCCGGTCAGCAGCGCCAGGTCTCCCAAAATGCGGATGGTTTCATAGCCGTCGCGCGCGCGCAGTATAGCCTCCCCGAAAATCATCACGGCGCGGGGGGCCGCGATCCATTCGCCGGCGGCGGCCTCGATCTGGTCATACGCCACGCCGGCGGCCGACTCGATCTGCTTGGGCGACAGCGCGGAAACAACCTCGCGCAAGCGTTGAACAGACGGATGCGACGCTAGATCGGCCGCGAGCGGTCCACGCTCCAATACGGCCTTCACCAGTCCGATCGCCACGGCCCGCTCCGCGCCGGGGCGATGGGCCAGATGCCGCGTCGCCAGATTGACGATGTTGCTCAATGTGCTGATGCGGCGGCGAAGCGGCGTGGCCGCGATCAGCTTCGATCCCTTCTTCGCCGCGGCCTTCACCCTCAGTCCGACGATCGGATTGGTCTGCGTGATGTCCGTCCCGATCACGAAGATCAGATCGGCAAGCGCGATCTCCTCATACGACGGGAGCCATCGCGGGGTTCCGGTCATCTCAGTCATCGCACGGGCCGCATTCACCATCCCGTACCGCACGCTGCTGTCGAGGTTCGGACTGCCGAGCACGAGCCGGACGAATTTCTGAAAGACGTAGAGGCTCTCATTCGTGCAGCGGGCCGAGGCCAGCGCCCCGAAGGCCGCGCCGCCGGACTGGGTCTTGATCCGTCCGAAACCCTCGGCCACCCGTTCGATCGCCTCTTCCCAGGAAGCCTCGACCAGCGGGCCGTCCCTCCGGCCGTCCTTGCGGACGAGCGGCTTCGTCAAGCGGTTCGGGCTGTTGACGAAGGGATAACCGAAATAGCCTTTCGCGCAGAGATCGCCCTCGTTTCGTCCCTGTCCCCATTCGCTCTTCGGCTCGTTGCCCCAGAAAGAGGTCACCTCGATCACCTCGCGGGTCTGCGGACGGCTTTCGAGGCGGAGCGAGCAGCCGTCGGCGCAATAGGCGCAGGTCGTCTCGGTATGGGTCAGCATCCAGGGACGGTATTCATAGAGCGGCAGCCGGTTGAGCAGCGCCCCGACCGGACAGATCTGGACGCAGCCGCCGCAGAATTCGCAGTCGAGCGGCTTTTCGCCGTAATGGCCGATCTCGGTCTCATAGCCCCGGTTGACGGGCGCCAGGGCCTTCGAGTCGATCACCTCGTCGCAGTACCGGACGCACCGCATGCATTGCACGCAGCGGTTCATCTCCTTCTCGATCAGCGGACTGAAATAGTCCTTCTCGTAGATCCGCTTCTCTTCTTTAAATTGCCCGTAGGCTGTGTATTTCTGAGAATAGTTCTGGAGCGGGCAGCGTCCGCCCTCGTCGCAGATCGGGCAGTCGAGCGGATGATTCGCCAGCAGGAAATCCAGCACGCTTTTGCGCGCGTCCGAGACGACGGAGGTGTCGGTATGGACGACCATGCCCTCGGAGACCGGCAAGGAGCAGGAGACCTGGAGCTTCGGCATCTTCTCGATGCTGACGAGACACATCCGGCAGTTGCCGTCCGATTTCAACTTCGGGTGGTAGCAGAAGAACGGAACCTCGATCGAGAGCGCGCGGGCCGCCTCGATCACGAGCGTGCCCCTGGGAACGACCACCTCGCGTCCATCGATCATCAATTTCACCTTGTCGGTCTTGATCTGGACTGTGTCAGACAATCTGGACTCTCCTTTTCAATGCCCCCCGATCACAACCAATTTCCCATCGCGGTTGCCGACCAGGCATTTCTTTTCCTTGATATGGTATTCATATTCGGACCGCCAATGCTTGAGCGTGCTCAGGATCGGCGCGACCTCGGCATCGCCGAAGGCGCAGACCGTCTTGCCCGCGATCCCGCCGCAGATCCGGACAAGCTGGTCCAGGTCTTCCATCTTTCCATGGCCGTGCTCGATCCGCCGCATCATCTGGACGAGCCAGGAGGAGCCTTCGCGGCAGGGGGAGCATTTGCCGCAGGTCTCGTGTGCGAAAAATTCCATCAGGTTGAGCGCGGTCCGGACCATGCAGGTCTCCTCGTTCATCACCGTAACGCCGCCGGAGCCGAGCATCGAGCCGACCTGGGCGATCGCCTCAAAATCCAGTTTCACGTCCAGCGAACCGTCGGTCAGAAAGGCGGCCGAGGCGCCGCCCGGAATGATCGCCTTGATCTTTTTGTTGTCACGGACGCCGCCGGCATGCTCGAAAATCAGTTCCCGAAGCGTGATCCCCATCGGCACCTCGTAATTGCCCGGCCGGTTCACATGGCCGCTCACCGAGAAGATCCGCATCCCGGGGCTTTTGGGGGGCGAGCCGATCGAGGTGAACCATTCGGCCCCCCGGTTCACGATGTGCGGAAGGTTGCTCAAGGTCTCGACGTTGTTGATCACGGTCGGCTTCCCGTACAGCCCGTGGATGGCCGGAAAGGGAGGCTTATTTCTCGGAAGGCCGCGCTTCCCTTCGATTGACTCCAGAAGCGCCGTCTCCTCGCCGCAGATGTAGGCCCCCGCGCCTCGATGGAGATGGATATCAATATCGGTCTTGCTCCCCAAAACATTTTTCCCCAGATAGCCGGCGCGATAGGCCTCGGCCAAGGCCCGCTCCAGAACCTGGGCGCCGTAGACGAATTCGCCGCGGATGTAGATATAGCCGACCTTCGCCCCGATGGCGCAGGCCGCCAGTACCATTCCCTCGATCATCTGGTGGGGATCCTGTTCGATCAATTCGCGGTCCTTGAAGGTCCCCGGCTCGCTCTCGTCGGCGTTGCAGCAAAGATATTTCGTGACGGCCGGGTCCTTGGGAAGGAAGTCCCATTTCATCCCGGCCGGAAAGCCCGCGCCGCCCCGGCCGCGAAGTCCGGACCGCTTGACCAGATCGATCAACTGCGCCGGCGTGAATTCCTTGAAGGCCTTGCGGATCGCAAGATAGCCGCCGTGCCGCTCATAGTCGGCCAAGCTGCCGGTGTAGCCCGGCGTCTTTAAATTTTTATGAAGCACCAGTTCGTATTTCAACGTTTAGTTCGCTCCCATCGGTTTTGCGACCGGCTGGACTCCCCGCTTCAACTCATCCAGGACCCGGTCCACTTTTTCACGCGTCAGATTTTCATAGTAGACCCCGTTGATCTGCATCGCCGGCGCCGTGCCGCAGGAGGCGAGGCATTCGACCGTTCTCAAGGTGAACAGCCCGTCGGCCGTCGTCTCGCCGGCCCGTATCCCCAGTTTTTGCTGTAGATGGTCCAAAATATTTTCGGACCCGGCCAGCGCGCATTGCAGCGTCCGGCAGAGCTGGATCAGGTGCTTGCCCACCGGCTTCTGGTTCAGCAGCGTGTAGAAGGTGAGCACCTCGTACACTTTCGGCGGCGTGAGGTCAAGCAACTGTGCGATCATAACCATCACGTCCTCGCTGATGTAGCCGAACTCGGCCTGGGCCAGGTTCAGGACCGGAAGCAGCGCCGACCGTTTGTCCGGATAGCGCGTAAGAATCTCCCGGATCTCTTTTTGCGCCCGTTCCGAAAATTCTACTTTTTTGATTTCAGGATTCATGGTTCATTCACCGATCGCATTCGCCCATGACAAGGTCATAGGTCCCAAAGATCGTGACGATATCGGCGATCATGTAGCCGCGCGCCATGTGATCGAACGCCCCCAGATGGACGAAGGACGGCGCGCGGATCTTGAGCCGGTACGGTTTGGGGCTGCCGTCGCTGATAATCGAAAAACCAAGCTCGCCCTTCGGGGCCTCGGTCGCGCAGTAGACCTCCCCCTTCGGCGGACGGAAGCCTTCCGTGAAAATGATGAAATGATGGATGAGGCTCTGCATATCCTGCATCACCTTTTCCTTCGGCGGCGCCACCACCTGGGGAACGTCCGTCAGTATCGGCCCCTCCGGAAGCTTTTCCAGGCATTGCGAAATGATCCGCGCGCTCTGCTTCATCTCCTGCATCCGGACCCAGTACCGGTCGTAGGTGTCGCCGTTGGTTCCCAGCGGGACATCCCAGTCCACCTTGCCGTAGGCCGCATAGGGCTCGGCCTTCCGGATGTCGTAATTGACGCCCGATCCCCGCAGGACCGGCCCGGTCAGCCCGAAGCTGACGGCATCTTCGGCCGAGATCACGGCGATATCCTTGGTTCTCGAAAGCCAGATCCGGTTGTTCACAAGAAGACGGTCGTATTCCTCGATCTTCGAGGGAAACTCCTTCAAAAACTTCCGGAGTTTGAATATCACGTTCGGCGTCAGATCGCCGTTCACGCCGCCGATACGGAAATAGTTCATCGTCAGACGGGCGCCGCAGATCTCCTCGAACAGGTCCAGCAGCGCCTCCCGTTCGCGGAAGGTCCAGAAAAAAACGGTCATCGCGCCGATGTCCAGCGCCTGCGTCCCCAGCCAGAAGAGATGGCCCACGATCCGCTGCATCTCGGCAATGATGGTCCGGACATACTCACCGCGTTCCGGAATCGAGACCCCCAGCAGCTTTTCGACGGCGCGGACGTAGGCGAAGTTATTGCTCATGGAACAGATATAGTCCAGGCGGTCGGTGTGCGGGATGATCTGCTGATAGGTCAGCCCCTCGCACAGTTTCTCGACGCCACGGTGGAGATAGCCCAGGTCCGGCGTGGCCTTGATGATCTTTTCACCCTCCAGCTCCAGCACCACGCGGAGCACCCCGTGGGTCGCGGGATGCTGGGGACCCATGTTCAGGAGAAGATCCTCGCTGCGGCGGAGCGGAAGATCCTCCGTAACCGGCCGGGGCTCGGGATCGTTCAGATAGACCCGGTTCGGGTCGTTTTCTTTCTCCTGTCGGGTATGAGCTTCCATCTAAGGCTCCGTTCTTGCGCCTCTCCCGGTTTTCCGTTCCGTTAATAATGCGTTACGTCTGGGGCTCCTCGGTGGGCAGAAACTCGAAGGTGTTTCGCCAGCCCTTGCCTTCGACGGGATATTCCTTCCGAAGGGGATGCCCGTCGAAATCCTCGGGGAGAAAGATCCGCCGGAGGTCGGGATGATTCCGGAACCGTATCCCCATGAGGTCGTATACTTCGCGCTCCAGAAAACCGGCCGACTTCCAGACCGGGTAAACCGAATCGATCTCGCACGCATCCTCCCGGAGTCCGGCCTTGAGCCGGAGACGGTGGCGCTTCGGGATCGAGTTCAATTGATAAACCACTTCGAACCGCTCTCCGCCGGAGACGGACCGGTCGGGGTAATCCACCGAATAAACGTCCGACAGATGATCGAAGACCAGCTCGGAATCATCCCGCAGAAATAGGGCGATCTCAACGATACGGTCCGGCTTTACGACGACGGTCCAATCGTTCCGAAACTCGTTCATCCCGACGAAGTCGGCAGGAAATTTTTCCTGAATTTTTTGGGCAATGTCTTGAGTCATAACGTCACAAATTTATTTTACAAAAACCTTTTCGTGCTTGATCTTTTCCTGTAGCATCATCAATCCCTGCAGCAGCGCCTCCGGCCGTGGCGGACAGCCGGGAACGTAAACATCCACCGGGAC
>JACQFA010000078.1 GCA_016200255.1 Nitrospirota bacterium
GATCAAAATGCTGGGCGCTTCGGGACTCGGCCCGGCATTATTCTGCGGCCTGACCCCTTCCGTTGTGGGGAGATGGATACTGAACCTTTTCAAACGACATCCGGAACCCGATCCAGGTTTTTCGATTTCGATCCGGTTCAAGGATGGGCGGACAGTCGATATCCAAAATTTTCCCTGGCCGGTCCGAAGACTTCTGTCTCGGTTGTCTCCCGGTCTGGCCGAAGGGATGAAGCTTGTTTATGCCAATGATGGAAAACCCTTATCTGAAAAGTTTTCAAAAGCCGCTCGGGCCGTCCTCAATCGAGTGAAATTGACCGATTGGATCACCTTCCCCTTATTTGTGTTTTATCTGGCGGGCCTGTCCTTGGCCTCGATCCTTTATGATTTCTTCCGTTACTATATCCTTCACCAACCGGTCGAAAAAGTTCTGGGCGGGCCGGTGGCCGATTATCTGCAAGCGCAGCTTGCGGCACGGGATCTGGATCAAGTCAAAACGGTCGATTCGTTTGAGTCGAAACTGTCCACCAACTCCTATCGCCTGGGACGCCGCTCGCATATCCGCGTGATCTGGCCGGAAACGCTGGCCCGACATGGCGACCTGGCCCAATCCCCGCTCTGGTCGGTCTGTCCGGCAAAAGTTTACCAATATGATCCGCCTCTATTCGGCCGCGGCGCGGTGACCGTCAATTATGAAAACTGCATCAAATGCGAGACCTGCTGGCATGCCGCGGATGATCAAGTCCGCTGGGGACGGCATACCGACCACCGGCTGATCTATCGGCCGGAATCGGAGGCGATTCAGACTCTTTTGGGTCAGCCATTTTCCCTCCTCGTTCCACGTCCGCCGCACGAGAAAAGTTGGATGTCGTCTCCGTCCGGAGCAGCTGATCGTCCAAAGGAGCCGCATCGAGGGAATCTTCAAGAGCTTTCCGAATCGGTCGGGGCGCTCTTTCGCGCTGTTCGGGCGCTTGAGACCGCCGTTGAGAATCTTCCGGCTTCGGCCGAAGCGACACGGCAGGAATGGCCGCAAAAGATCGGCGGGATGGCCCTCCGTCGGATTGATTCGCTCACGATGCGGCTTGCTTCTGAAAAAATTGGAAAAGCGCTTTTGGCCCTTGAGGTATCGGGTGAAACACTGATCGAATGGCGCGGGACACTAGAGGATGACAAAAAAGATATTGAATACCAATTGTCGTCCGGCCAGGAGTTCCATGCGTTATCGGCCGCACGTCGAATTCAGGCGGACATTGTAAGCCCGATTCAGAATGTTCTCGGCCGGGTTTTTGATGATCCGGCCGAACCGGTGATCGTTCCGACGTTCGACACGGATCTCAATGACCGGATTGCGGCATTATTTCCGGATCGCATTGTGAAAGAATGGGAAGACGCCCCGATTCCGCAGGATGCACGCAACCGCCTCCTTGCACTGATCATGGAACAGACCGATCGGCCGCTTCCCTTGATTCGGGCCCTCGCATCAATCAGCCCGGCGCTGGGGCTTCTTGCGGCGCATCACATCGCGGCATTGAGGATTTTAAAACGTGCGCAACGGCCTCCCCGCGCCGATCTCTGTGCCGTGGACGCCCGGACTCTTTCAATCTCGCCCGACAAAGACGGAATAATCGTTCATGGAGTGTTGGAACTTGTTCCGCTCGCGTTGTCCGTCGAACTGCTTCTGGTCCAGAATAATCATGCTTGGACGGTTTCGTTCGATCAGTCCGGACTGAAAATGATTCCGACGCCTGCGATCGGATTTCGCTCGGCCGGACTTCACCGTCTGGAATTCAACGGCGCCAGGATTTCAGGCCCGGCACTGTCGTTCGGCGAACCGGTTGAACTTGGAACGGTTTATGCCGCCGTCGCGCTCGGTGCGGCCGATTATCTTTCGCGCCGGGCCAAGGAACATGCCGAGAGCCGGGTCCAGTTTGCCCACCAGATGCGGGACACACATGGCCGGGACGGCATTGCAAAACTCGGCGCGGTCAAGGCGATGATCGCACGCATCGAGGCATGGCATCTTCTCCTTTCGGTCCTCTTAAAACAAAATCCGGGCGAGGAACGACCGGATGATTCAATGAAAGAATCGGATCTCTGCGCGGCGTTGTCGGCCATGGCCTTCGGTCCGGAAACGGGCCAGATGGGTTATGATGCAGGCCAGGTTTTTGGCGGCTTCGCCTACTCCGAAGATGATCTTCTCTCCCGCGCCTATCGCGACAGCGCGCTGTTCCGATATCTCTTGCCCGGTTTCGGCGCGGCAGAACGTTTGATGCGACGCATGAACGCGAATGATCTTGCCGTTGAGAAAATGGATGCCGCATCGCGCCGAGTCTTCGATGAGGCGGGTTTCGGTCCGTTGGCCGAAACGGCGTCGCAATGGGAGGCGCATGTCACGCGCTGGAAACGGCTCTCATCCGAAAGCGATCCGGTTAAAGCCGGTGAAGCAGCTGCGTTGCTTCTGGGGGCGCGCCGGGTTCTGTGCGAGGTTCAGGAACGGCTTGAAGCCGGGCTGCCCGTTGAAGGAGATGCGGCCGCAAGCGCCGTCCTGATTGGTTTTGCCGAGCAGGCCCTGGATAGAATGGAGGTCTGGCGTCGCGATTCCCCCCTGCTGCCGCTCGCGGCCTTTCCGGAACGGCCGGAAATAAAACGGGTGGATCTTCCGATGCCTTATGAGGCGATCTGCGAGCCCTCCCCTGCATCGCAACCGTATCAATCGGCCCAGTATTTGCTTTCAGCGTTTGATCCGTCGGCCCGTTTTGTCCCGGAGATCCAGCTCCACGATCCGTCCCTTCGCAAACGATGGGAAGACTGCAATGACTGGTTCATCAAAAACTTCTGGACCAAGAGTTTTGACGGGATGCATATCGAACGATATATCGAAAAGATCCATGGAATCCCCAAAGGCGTGTTGTATGGATTTAAAGAGCATGGGTATTTCTCGACCATCATTCCGCCCGAACTGGACGGCGGCGGCTGGTGGAAGGCCGAATATTATATTTTAACGACGGCCGCCGGGCGGTTCGGCGATGCGGGACTGTTGCTGGTGATCATGGCCAGTACCAGCATCGGAACAACTCCGATGCTTCTGGGACTTGAAAAGGAACTTCCGCTTGCGGTGGCCGAATTGGAACCGCTGGCGCGCGATCCCCTCCGGCTCGGCGAGATCGGCGAGCGATTGGACCGGCTGATCACCGGTATGAAACGGCCGGATCCGGCCCGGTTGAAAAAAGGCTTCACGGAGTTGATGGCCCTGGTCGATTCGCGAATCCGCCAGACCCGTGTCGTGAAATATCTCGCGGCCAATTTTCTGAAGGCCTTTTATGCCGCCGGGATCGCCGGACAACGCCGGGATCTGGACGGGTTCCGGCGGGGCCTGATTGAGGCCAAAGCCCTTTTTGACCCTCTGGCCCCGACCATCCGGCAGGCGGTGGAGGAGCTGCCGAGGCGCGAACGGGCCCATCAATTTTTCCTGAAAAAACTGGGCCACGGCGGGATCAGCGCCTTTGCGCTGACCGAGCCGACGGCCGGCTCCGACACCGGCGGCGTGAAGACGACCGCGCGACCGACGAGCCGGCCGCTGACCCCGTTTGAAGACGGACGATACCGGTTCCATTTGATGGAGGGCGAAACTCACGATGAGTCATCGGCACGGTATTTAATCGACGCCGACCGTATCCGGTTCGACGACCGGTCGGGTCCGTCCGGAATGGTTTACGAACTCCCGAGCGGCGAAACACTCCCGATCCGCTGCGACGAGTACAACTATGATACGGACGAGGGTCTTCGCTATTATCTCCTGCAAAATCAAAAGAGACACTTTCATGATATTGCCCAGATTCGAGTCCAAGATGGAAAACCGGTCTACGATTATTATGAATTGAGCGGCGCGAAGATGTGGATCACGAACGGCCGTATCGCGACGCAGTACTGTCTGTATGCGCAATCTCCGGAGGGTGTGACCGGCTTCATGGTGGACCGGCATTCCGAGGGCCTGAAGGTCGGGGCTGATGAGAAGAAGATGGGACAGCGTGGCTCGCCCACGAATGAGATCGCGATCGACCAGGTCCGGGTTCCCAAGGAATGCGTCATCGGATACGAAGGCCATGGGCAGGTGAATGCGTTGGAAACGCTCAATGTCGGACGGTGCGGTCTGGCCGTGGCCTCGATCACGCTGATGCGAAAACTTCTACTGGAAGCCGGCGAGCAGGTTCCGGCCTCGCCGCAACGGGATCGTTTGCTGGGCGAGGCGGCTGCGATTCTGTTCGGTTCGGATTCGGTGACGTTTTACCTTATCGGTCTCTTCGACCGTCACACAACCGAGTCGGTCCGGATGGAATCGGCCATCGCCAAGTATATCTGCTCCGAGGATCTCCATGAGTTGATCACCTTGATCGAGCTTGCCTATGGCCCGGCCGGCGTCACCGAACAGTATCGCGTCGAGAAGATCCGGAGGGATTCGCGGATCTTGAATATCTACGAAGGGACAAACGAGGTCCAGCGGTTTCTGATACTGAAAGATCTGATCGCCATGGCAAAGGATTGGAAACCGATCGCCGTTTCGGAGGACACGGATGTTTTATCACGGCTGGCCTTCTGGAAGGAAACACTTCGCGCCCATGTCAAGGCGGCCTCCGATCTTTTGGGCGATACGGTCTGGATGGATGCGGTGCTCCAGCCCGACTATTTCCCGCTGGCCGATATGGCCGGCGAAATTTTCCGTCTGGACTGTCTGACTTATCGTATTCAATGGTTGGAAGAACAACGCGAGCAGCTTGGCTCCGGTTATGTCGATCCGCTTTTGATTCTGGGCGAACGGGCCGTATGGCGGTGCGAGCACCGGCTGTCCGTGTTCAAACGACATTATCGGAGAAATGCGGCGCGGCCCGCAAAGGGTCTCTACGGGCCGGAGGCAGTCGCGGCCGATGCCGCATTGGAACGAATGGGAAGGAAGGCCGAGGCCGATCCGTACCCTACGGGCCGATTCGTGCGGCCGTTGCGAATTCTCTGTCTGCTACGATGCGTGGCCGACCTCGCGCCCACACCCCGGCTTAAGGACGGACGGTTGTCTGAAATTGTCTGGCGGTTTAATCCATCCGATGAAGCTGCCGTCCGTATGGCTGTTCGGTTGAAAGAGTCCGGTCCCTCTTCCATTACGGTTCATCTCGCCATGCCCGGAGGGCCCGATGCCGAGGATCATCTCCGATGGGCGATGGGAAGCGGCGCCGATGCGGCCTATCGTATTGAGACCTCGGCGACGGCCGATGGCTCCGCGTTTGTCGAGGCGATCACCCTTCTTGAAAAATCCGGACGGTATGACCTGATCCTGACCGGCGCCGAATCGTTGGATGGGGCCGAGCCGCTCGGGCCGTTTGTGGCCGGGGCCATGTCCCGTCATTATGTAAAAGCCTCTTCCATGAAGATTTTAAAGGACGGCCTTGAACTCGCCGTGCGGACCGTCCTGGATCAGACCAAAATCGAGATTCTTCCGAGAGAGCCTGTCGTACTGGCCTGTGCGCGGTCGGATGCCTCTCTTCCCGTTGAGATCAATCGACTGATTCGGGGACGGTTGACCGAGATCCATCGAATATCGGTCCGGAACGGGACGACCTCCGAACAATTGACCGCCACCCGAACGGTTTCCAAAAAAACCGAAGCGATCCATGAACTGAGCGGGGTGGCGGGTCATCTCAAAGCCTATCTCGCCGAGGCGCGCGGGATGAAGGCCGAACCTTATTCATTGCGAATCGACGGAAGGCCGCTACCAAAGGGACCGTCCGTCTGGACGGTGATTGAAGCGCAACAGCCCAAGACGATTCCATCCCTTCTTGGCGCGGCCGGTTTACTGGGACGCTTGCTGGAACAGGACACCCATGCCGTTGTGTTGGGACCGGAGAAAACCTGGCCCGCGCTTGCGGGTCTGGCGCAGGCCCGCGGTTTGACCGGCGCGGTTTGTATCCCGACTCCCGAGGGTCCGTTGACCGAACCGGGTCGGTTGGAATGGCTCAAAACGTTTACAGGCCTCGTGCAGGATTTTCGAATGCTCTGCGGTCCGCACTGGGCCGACGGGCTTGCGTATCTGTCGGGACGGCTGAACGGAAAGAGACCGACGCTTTTCACCGACTTGATCGAGATAGACCGGCGCGAAGGGCTTCTGCTTTTCAAGCCGGCCTACCAGGGAAAATTACGACGCTCCGTCAACCTGACGCCATCCCGTATCCCGACGGTCTTTATGACGGTCTCCCCGACCGCGGAATTTCCGTCGGGCGGGCCATCGTCCCGCCCGCCTGCCGGCAGGCAAGGTTTCACAGCCGGAAAGATTGACGAAAAATTACTGGCCGTCGATTCTAATTGGTTCGAGTCAAAAGCTCCGGCGGCGCATGAAGATCTGACGACGGCCGAAGTGATCATTGATGTCGGATACGGCGTCAAAAATCAAGAGGGATTTAGTCTTACAATGCGGCTGAAGGAGACTCTGGAACGGCTTGGACTGACGGTCCATCTGGGGGCGACGCGAAAAGTAACCCAGGATCTGAAGTTGCTTCCGCTCGATCATCAGATCGGACAGACCGGTGTGCGCGTGAATCCGAAACTGATTCTGGCGCTCGGGATCTCCGGCGCGCCCCAGCATATGGATTATATCGGCGCCCGCACTGTAATCTTCGCCTTCAACAAAGATCCCCATGCCCCACTGATGAAATTCAACGAAACCCGCCCCTCCCCGCTCGTCCACCCGATCGCGGGCGATCTCTTCGAGACGATTCCAAAATTGATTGAGATGCTGTCGGCGTAATTCGAATATACGCATTCTTGACTTGAACGGTGTTTTCGCCTATTCTTAGTGACAAAGGAGGCTCCATGAGCTTACAACACACGATTAAAGCCATCATCCGCAAAGGGGAATCGCACTACGTGGCCGAGTGCGTGGAAATCGCAGTGGTGACACAGGGGAAAACGTTGGACGAGACCATCAAAAATCTTCAAGAAGCGGTCGAACTGCATCTTCAGGGGGAAAATCTCACCGAATTGGGTCTAGCACCCAATCCGACCCTTATCGTCACAATGGAACTCGAACCTGTTCATGCCTAAACTGAAACGGCTCTCTGGCGATGAAGTTATCGCTATCCTTGCCCGTTTCGGTTTCACCGTACATGCACAAAGCGGCAGCCATGTTAAACTCCGCCGTATGGAATCAGGTAAAAATCCTCAGACATTAACGATCCCCAAGCATCGCGAATTGGATACCGGAACGCTGCGGGCGATTATCCGACAGGCTTCGCGCTTTATTCCAGAAGACCAGCTTCGACCTCATTTTTACTCTGAATAACTTCTATAAGGGCAATTCATGAGCGTTCTGATGATTTCTTTTTGACAATCGAACAGAGTTTATTCAAGAACCGAGACCGGTTCTGGCATGTGCTCAGAAAATTATTTGTCTCCTTTAGATACGCCGAGTTAGATAGGGGTGATAAGAACATAAAGGACTTTTGTGAAGGGGAACGTTTTCGAATATCTCTCGTCGAATTTGCAAATAATCCCCTTATAATTTTGAAGACTATCCTTTAGAGAAAAAGACCATGAATAAATCTATTCCCCTCCGCTCTCCCCGTCAAATGCTTGGCGGCTACGTTTTTCTTCCGCGATTGATCGACAAGGTCCGGCTGCATGCGAAGGAGAAACTACCGCAGGAATATGTTGGCAATCTCCTGAAACCGGGATTGACACTGGATGGACGGTTTCTTACTTTTACAGGGCTGGACGCAGAAGAACTACGTCGCGCGATTTTGGAACCGAAGACGAATGAGGAGGTTCTGGCTTGGGTCGAGTGTCATGCGAAACCGCATACCAAAATTGAAAAACAGCAATGGATAGCGGAAATCGAGGTTTATCGACCGGACGCGGAGCGGGCGCAATGGCGTAGAGAGGCTTATAAAGAAGTGGCCGCCAAAGTCGATCCGGCCACGTTGAATGTTTTTGATCTGATCGATATGGACGAAGGCCGCGTCTCCCTAAAATAAAAGAGCCCCTATAAATTTGAATACGGCCTGGAGTATAATAGTTTCATAGAATTTAGGAGGTCTTATCATGGCCGAGGCGGTAATCATTGACGGCGTCCGAACGCCGTTTGCGAAATCCGGTACAGTTTTCAAGGACATTCCAGCTGAAGAACTGGGACGTCTGGCGGTCCATGAGCTGCTTGAGAAAACTGCTCTGGACCCGAAAACCGTGGACGAGGTGATCATCGGGACGGTCAGCCAGATGGTGGACACGGCCAATGTCGCACGGGTCATCGCGCTTCGCGCCGGGCTCCCGGACCGGGTGCCGGCTTATACGGTCAACCGCAATTGCGCCTCCGGCCTTGAGGCGATCGGAAGCGGGGCGTCGAGTCCATGAGCACCATCCCGATCTTCTATTATGGGAAACGACTGACCGAAATCCTTATGGAGGCATCAAAGGCCAAAACACTGGGACAAAAAATCGCGAAGTTCGCTTCGATCCGTCTACGCGACCTCAAACCGACCGTCATCGGGCAGACCGATCCGTTGAACGGAATGCGGATGGGTGATACAGCCGAGGTGCTGGCCAAGGAATTCGGGATTACGCGCGAAGAGCAGGATGCGTTTGCCTTGATGAGCCATCAGCGGGCGGTCGCGGCACGTCCCCGCCTTGCGGAAGAGATCAGCCCCGTCTATCTCCCGCCCCGCTACGATCAGGTTGTTAAAGACGACGTCGGGCCTCGGGAAAATCCAAAAATGGAAGATCTGGCCCGTTTGAAACCGGTTTTCGACCGACGGAACGGCACCGTTACGGCCGGCAACGCCTCCCCCCTGACGGACGGCGCCGCCGCACTCCTGATCATGAATGAAGAAAGGGCACGCGCGCTGGGATACACACCGCTTGGCCGGATCCGTTCCTACGCCTATGCCGGTCTGGATCCCGCCAGAATGGGATTGGGCCCGGCCTTTGCGACACCGAAGGCCCTGGACCGTGCCGGTATGAAATTTTCGGATATCGAGTTGATCGAGATGAACGAGGCCTTCGCGGCACAGGTTCTCGCGAATGAAAAGGCCTTCGCCTCAAGAAAGTTCGCACAGGAGCAACTGGGACGGACTGAGGCGATCGGAGAGATTGACCGGGCCCGGTTTAATGTCAACGGAGGGGCGATCGCTCAGGGGCATCCGCTCGGCGCTTCGGGCGCCCGCCTGATGCTGACCCTCCTCTATGAACTCCGACGCAGGAATCAATCCGTCGGCCTGGTCACGCTTTGCGTCGGCGGCGGACAGGGCGCGGCCTATGTCGTGGAGAGGAGATAAACGGACATGACGCCGGAGAAGACCATTAATCTCTCGGTCAACGACCGCAGCATTTGCCATGTAGAAATAGATGTTCCGGGAAAGGCGGTCAATGTGATCTCGGCTCAAGTTCTCGCGGAGCTTTCGGCCGCGGTCGATTCCATTCAATCCGATCCCGGGATCAAGGGCGTCATTTTCCTGAGCCGGAAACCGGACCATTTCATCGGCGGGGCCGATATTGACGCTCAAAAATTCCTGGGTGACCTGGAGTCATCGCTGGCTTTTGCAAAACAGGGACAGGATGTTTATCAAAAAATCGCGGAACTCCCCGTCCCGACGCTGGCCGCGATTCACGGCGCCTGCCTCGGCGGCGGGCTGGAACTGGCGCTGGCCTGCCGTTACCGTCTGGCGAGCGATCATCGCAAGACCCGCATGGGTCTGCCGGAAGTGATGCTGGGCCTCCTCCCGGCCTGGGGCGGAACGACTCGGCTGCCCCGGCTGATCGGCCTCTCGGCGGCATTGGATCTTCTTCTCACCGGCAAACAGCTAGATGCGAAACGGGCCGAACGGATCGGGCTGGTAGATCGCGTTATCACGGACAAGGAAATTTCGACACAGGCCGATGCGTTTATGTCGGAATTAACGGCCAAGATCGATTTGATGGATTCAAAAATTCGATCGATCCGGCATCAAGCCCAAAACAAAATGATGGCCCGATTTTTAAACCATACCCCCGTCGGCCGATTCATTCTACTTCATCAGGCTCGTAAAAACGTCCTGACCGCCACAAAGGGGCGCTACCCCGCACCGCTTAAAATCATCGAGGTGGTCCAAAATGGATTTGGAGGTCCGATCGGGCGGTCGCTCGACCTGGAACAGGAAGGGCTGAAGACCCTGGCGCATGAAGAAACGACGAGGAATCTTCTCCATGTCTTTTCACTCAGAATACATGCCGGAAAACTTCCGCATGATGCCGCGGCTTCCAAATCCATCCCGTCCATACGGAAGGTCGGCGTCCTGGGCGCCGGCGTGATGGGTGCCGGAATCGCCCAATGGTTTTTGCAACAGGGGATCCCGGTACGCCTGCGCGACATCAATGAAGGGGCGGTTGCAAAGGGGATCAAGAGCATCAATGAAGCGTTTGACAAACTGGTTTCTCGACGGAGACTGCGCCCCGAAGAAAAGGCCGACCGAATGCGTCTTCTTTCGGCCGCAACAAGCTATTCCGGATTTTCAAAAAGCGATCTGGTGATCGAGGCCGTGGCAGAACGGATGGAGATCAAGCAGCGTGTGATCCGCGAACTTCAAGAGGCTGCGGGCGAGCGGGCGGTTTTCGCCACAAACACCTCCTCGCTCTCGGTCTCTGCGATGGCCGAAGCGTCGAAGCGGCCGGACCGTGTGTTGGGGCTTCATTTCTTCAATCCGGTTTCACAGATGCCGCTGGTGGAGATCGTCAAAGGCAGGCAGACCTCGGACGAAACCGTGGCGGCCGGAGTGGCTTTCGTCAAACAGATCGGTAAAACGCCGCTGATCGTTTCGGACAGCCCCGGTTTTCTTGTCAACCGGATTCTGATGGCCTACGGAAACGAGGCCGGCCTTCTCTTGGAAGAAGGGGCCGCCGCAGACAGGACGGACCGGGTGATGGAATCCTTTGGAATGCCGATGGGACCCTTTACGATGTTGGATCTGGTCGGGCTGGACATTGCATACCACACCGCCGAGACGATCCGGACCGCATTGCGTCTTGATTGGGCCCAACAGTCGCGCATCGGCGACCGTCTATTTGATGCCGGAAGGTTTGGCAAGAAAACCGGACAGGGTTTCTATCGCTACGAAGGACGGCAAAAAATCGCCAATCCCGAACTGGCCGCCGTGCTGGCTGCTGTAAGGAAAGATCGCGGTATTACTCCCCGTCCAAACATCACCGATCAGGAAATCACGGAACGTCTGCTGATGATCATGGTGAATACGGCCGCCTGGTGCCTCGAAACAGAGGTGGTTACGGGTCCCGGAGATGTTGATCTTGGATTGATTATGGGCGCGGGTTTTCCGCCATTTAGGGGAGGCCTGTTAAAGTATTGCGATAAGATCGGAATGACCGCGGTCAAAGAAGCGTTGGACCGGTATGCCCGATCGGCCGGAAGCCGTTTCTCTCCCGCCCGGATGATCAAGGATCGGGCCCAACAGGCCAAGGGTTTCTATTAGAGCGAAAGGTAAGCGTTGGTGACGTATTCCTGAACCATGCGCTGGGTATTGAAGAAGGAGGCGTTTAATGCGATGCAGTGTTTCATGATATTGAGATATTTTGCCCTGTCTCGATAAAACAGTGGAATGATCACGCCCTCAAGTTTTTGATAGAGATTGCCCGCGTCTCTCTCCCGGTCGTCCCCGTCGGACGGTTTCCCGTCCTGGGCGATGGCCCATCCGGTCACTCCCTCCATATGGCCCTCCACCCACCAGCCGTCCAGGATGCTCAGTTGGGGTACACCGTTATGGCAGGCTTTCATGCCGCTGGTCCCGGAGGCTTCCAACGGACGGATCGGGTTGTTGAGCCAGAGATCCACGCCGGAGGTGAGCAGTTTCCCCATTTCCATATCGTAGTTGGAAAGATAGATCACCTTAATATGGTTTTTGAGCGCCTGCCCCGCCTGGAATATTTTCATGATGACGGCCTTTGCTTCACGATCCTGGGGATGAGCCTTCCCGGCATAGATGATTTGTAACGGACCCACCTCTGTGGCGATTTTTTTTAACCGCTCGAGGTCGTGAAAGAGCAGATCAGCCCGTTTATAGAGAGCCGCGCGTCGTGCAAACCCGATCGTGAATACCGGAACATCCATTCCGGCCTTCTCCTTCTGGTTCACCAGGTCGAGCAGCGCCTGTTTGGCTTCAAGATGGGCGGCCCAAACGGCCTCCTTGGGAATGGCCAACGCATGTCGAAGAGCGAAGCTGTCCTGTCTCCATCCCGGAAGATACTGATCAAAAAGTTTTTGGAAAGGTGCTGAGGTCCAGGTGACGGAATGAACCCCGTTGGTAATGGACTGAATGGCATGGCCGGGGAACATGGCACGGGCCACTTCACCGTGCTTTCGCGCAACGGCGTTGACATAACCGCTCAGGTGGAGCGCGAGACGGGTCATGTCCAGCCCGTCGTTCCCATGAAAGCTGCTTACATGGGCCATTTCCCGTTCTCCCAAGACCTGGCGCGCAAGATCGGCCGGGAAACGGTCATGCCCAGCCGCAACCGGCGTGTGGGTCGTAAAAACAGCTTGCCGCCGGACAGCTTCAACCGTCTCGGGATCGGTTTCCCGTTTTTGCAATTTGAGACGCGTTTCATCGAGGAGGTCAAGGAGCAGCAGGCTGGCATGACCTTCGTTAATATGATATTTTTTGATCGCATGGTAACCCAATTCCCGCAGAAGCCGGATTCCTCCCCTGCCGAGAACAACCTCCTGACAGAGCCGATATCGCATGTCGCCGCCGTAGAGATGTCCGGTGAGCGAGCGATCGCGGGGATCGTTCTCTTCAAGATTGGTATCTAAAAAATAAACCGGGACGGTAAACCCCCGGTTTCCTCGCAGTTCATATTTCCAGGCCCGGACCTTTACCGACCGCTCTTCAATCTCGACCTTGACCATGGGCTGAAGGGGCTCAAGGAATTTCCGTGGATCCCAGTCCACGGCTTCCTCATATTGGTTCCCGTTCTCATCCAGTTTTTGGTGAAAATAGCCCTTTTCATGGAGCAGGGTTACCGCCACGATCGGAACGTTCAGGTCGGCGGCCGATTTGAGCATATCACCGGCCAGAATTCCCAGCCCGCCGCTGTAGGTCGGGATCCCGTTATAGAGCGCGATCTCCATTGAAAAATAGGCGATGGCAGGTTCTTGAATCATAGCGATCCCTTACAACAACCGGTGGTGTTCAAAACGCAGAAGACGGGTGATGACGGCGCCGTTATCGTTAAAGTTCACGCGCCGGACGCCCGGCAGGTATATGCCGTTCACCACGGCATGGCTGTCAGAATAGGTCTCGACCTGCCGCAATGCGCCGTCCGCCGGGGAAAAATAGAAAACCGCGTAACGGGTCGTCAAAGCCTTACCATCGGTGGTGGTGAGGCTGTCCTCAACATTGATCGTGAACTTGGCCCGTTCCATGCTGCGGTTGATCTGGGTGATCCGGTCGTCTTTGAGACGGTATCTTGAGTTCATTCCATCGCCATGGATGATCAGCAACCGGCCCATCGGGTGATGATCATCCTCTCCAAGCGTAAGGCTGTTTTTCCCGTCCGATTCCTCGAACGAGCGCGGACCGCGATGAACCGCCATCATGCCGATCTGTCCCTCAGCCCATTTCTTCAGATCCTCGTGCTCAAGCTGGACCGTCACCTCTCGGGCCGATTTGACCGTCACGCTGCCTTCCGAGACCCGCCCCTCCTCCTCACAGGTTAAATCGGCCGTGAACCCTTTGAAACCCTGCGGCCAGCGCGATGTCTTTTCGAAGGCCTTGCGCAGCATATCGCGAGCGGCCGGATCGTCCGCCACCGCGACGGCACCGGTGTTTTTCGATTCATTGGTTTTCATGATACCCTCCGTGTCTGTTTCGTTAATAAGTCATTCGGATTCATTGCGCTTTGAGATCCGGCGCAAAGGTTGCCTCAAGAGTAATGGTCTTGTCGCCGCGCAGAATCCGGACTGCCGCTCGGTCGCCGGGCTTCTTAAAACTCATCAAATGGATCAGATCGAAGGGTTTAAGAATGGATTGTCCGTCGAATGCCAGGATGATGTCCCCTTCCTGAATGCCGCTCTTTGATGCGGTCGAGTCGGGTACCACCCGCCGGACCGCAACCCCTTTATCCGTTCCCTCGATCTGGACGCCCAGGTGGACGATCTGGTCCTCAAGGTCTTCATAACCGACGGACCAGATGAAATCGGCCAGGTAAAGCGGAATTGAAACCGGTTGAACATCCATGAGAAGCTTTTTCCGATTGTCAGGAATCTCGGCGGTATAGGGCAGAACGACGGCGTAAGATTCCGGAAGACGCCGGAAGACCCGTCTTGGCACCCCGAAACCATAGTTTACATGAAATCCCCCCGTAAAGACCACCATTTTTTTTGTTTTTCCCTCGGCGCCGGAGAGATAGCTTGCAACCGACTCGGCCATTGTTTCATCCCAGATCAACATCGTCTGATAAAACCGTTCGAAACCCTCCTTCCCGTGAGTGTGACCGCCGAAAACCGACTCGAGTGAGCTCCGATGGAACGAATCCGTGCGGTCCATTTCGGGAAGCTCCTTTCTTAAATCATCCGGCAGTCCGTCCGTCCCCTTCTCCATCACGGTGCGTACGAGTCCTTCCCGTGCGTTCAGTGCGATCAGAGGAATTTTATGATCCCGAATATATCGGAGGATGTCCCGATAATAATTGTAGGACTGATCCCAGTTGGCAAGCCACTCCTCCATAAAGGCTTTTTCGTCCAGCTCACCCCGGCTCCAGCGGTCCAGTTGTTTTTGTGAAGGGCGTTGGAACATCTCCATGCCGACGGCCACCTGACCCGGAAAGCGCTCCGACATCCCTTTTAAGACTTCCAACTCAACCTGATGATCTTTAAGGTTGGTATGAGTTTCGCCCACATAGACGATGCGCGCGCCTGAAAGAACATTAAACATTTGCTCCTTCGTCACCTCAATGCCGGTGGGCAGATGCAGTATCGTACCGTCTTTAAGTGTGTCGAGTTCGCGATAAGGGGACTCCGAAAATGCCTGTTCAGAAGGGATGGGGGGATGAACGGCGCAACCGGATGCAAGAACGAATAAAACAGGTAATGCGATGAAATCACGAACAGACCGGATCATAATGTCCTTTACAGGCTAAGAATTGGGTAATATTAACACAGGGCTGAGCAAGACTGTCAAGGAAAGAGATTAAAAGCCCTGGTCACCCGTGATGCACGCCGGACGGCATCCGCCAAGCCAGCAGGATGCCGGGCCATGAAACCACAAAGGCGATCCAGAAAAAGAGAGTGAATCCCACCTGGTGGGCCACAAACCCGCTGATGCTCCCCGACAGGGTCGCGGCGACGGACATCAGTGCGGAGCCGATCGCAAAATGAGTGGCCTGAAAATCACGACGGCAGCGCTGCATGAGAAAGACCACCAGCGCCGCCGTGCCGATCCCGGCCGCAAACTGTTCGATTGCGACGACAATGCTGACACCGATCAAACCCGGTTTAACATAGGCCATCCAGGCATAAGCGGGAATCGCCAGACTCTGGATCATCGTAAAAGGGAAAAGAGAGCGTCGGAGTCCCCAACGACTGATGACCGCTCCGCCCAGCAAAGCCCCGCCGATGCCGGTCAAGGTGCCGAGCGTTCCGGAGAGAAATCCCCTCGCGGTGGTGTCGTAGCCCAGGTCTCTCAAAAGCGGCGTCGCCATGGCAAACATCATCGCATCGCCGGCACGGAAAAATAATATGAATGCGAGCACTATAAAAATATGGGGCTGACGTAGGTAAGTCGAAAAGGCCTCCTTGATCGCGGGAAGATCCAAAACGTTCCGGCCCGTCCGGACGTTTGGGAGCAGCAGATGATGCAATAGGGCCAGCGCGGCCATGATTCCGCCAGCGGCCAAGAAACAGGCCGCCCAGGAAATCATTCCGGCAAGCACCACGAGAGCCCCGTTGCCTACGAGCAGGGCGATGCGGTAGGCCGCTACGCGAAGTCCGGAAAAGGCGGCCTGGTCCGAGTCGTTTAACGACTGGATGTAGTACCCGTCCACAGCGATATCATGAGTCGCGGCCAGAAACCCAATCACCGCGAAGATCGCGGCCGCCAGTACCAGATTAAAGGACTTGGCCGGCCATATGAGAAGGGCAGCAATCAACGCAATCAGCAGTTCAAGAACCACGAGCCAATTTTTCTTGTTGCTGATCAGATCGACCAGAGGGCTCCATAAAAATTTGAAGTTCCAGGCCAAACCATAAAGAGAAGTCAGGCCGATCGCTTCAAGACTTGCGCCGGCCGCGGTGAAGAACTGGGCCGAAATTTGATGAACGAGGGAATAAGGCAGGCCTTCGGCAAAATAGGTGCTCGTGGTCCAGAGGGCCATGAATGAACGGCGGAATGAGGGCGGCGTCATTGATCTGAGATTATAATCGAGAACCGACGGGCTGTAAATAAAAAAAACGGACCTCGGTGTATAGCCGGACCCTTAACGCGGATGGGTTTGTTCAGAGTTGTTTTGGATGAGCGGGACAAAAAAGAGGCACGGTACCAACAGCACCGTGCCTCTTTAAAAAAATATAAACTACTTCTTTTCTGCAACCTTGATGGACTTGGCATGGCCTTTCGCCACATCCGCTTCGATCATGGCTCCAACCTTGACTTCACCGGTCGTCTGGGTGGTTTTGTCAAAATGAATCTTGTGCTCTTTTCCCTTGGCGTCCTTCACCATGTAAACCGAGGCCTTTTCGTCGATCTTCGTCACTTCGCCCGAAAGCATTCCAGCCCAGCTCAAGCTCACAAACGACAGAACAGCCACGATCATAATCATACTGGTCAACATACGCTTCATTGATATCACCTCCTCCCATTCGAAGTATAAAGTGCAGTTTTAATGCCATCCGTTTTTGATTGAAATATCAGTTTATTTTTAAACAACGATAAAAAACAATACCGCATTTACGACATGAATACCCTTTTTAAGGCATAGCATGATCAGCCTTTGGGGCCGTTGCAATGAGGAGACTGACTCTCTTGTGCGGAGGCTGTGATCGGAATTGGCTCATTCAGCCGGAACTCCTCCTCTGTGATCGTAAACACGTGGGGCACTTCGACCGACAGACCGAACTTTGTCTGAAGCCTCTTGTATTGACTCTCGGTCATGATATGATATTTCACGGAGGCCCGCAGCTTTAATCCCTCCGTATTTTCCGGTAGGCGATATTGAAAGTGGTAATCCCTGCGGGCCTCGGGCGCAAGCCGGTTCTCATACACCTCGATGATCACCGGCCACCACACGATCCAGCGCCGCATCGTATCCTCTTGCAGCTTGAGGACCTTTCCCGCGCCATTCACCACCTCAAACGTGATCGTGAAATAACGGTCCGGATCGCCCGTCGGAATTTTGTGGCCGGCTCCGCTGTTCGTCAGTTTCAAGGTGAAGTTTGCCATTTCCCCGGGTTGAAATTTTTTCCGGTCCGATGTCAGTTGCACCGTCACGGCCCGTTTGATCATCTCCGGAAAATGACCGCCCCGCCAGAAATGCTGCCTCCCCTGCCGGACCGGCCCGCCGGAAACGAGAGATCGTTCGATGGACGGCATGTGACAGTCCTGGCAGATCATTCCCCGCTTATAATACGGCCCGGCCTCGAATTCAGGAAAGGTCGAGCAAGGTCCGCCGTTATAGAACTGAAACGGACCGGAAGGAACCTGGTGACAGGTGAAACAGATATCGGTCGTCCGAAAACGCGCGGCGTATCGCGTGGGATGCGGGGCTTGAATATCCTCATACGGTCCCTCAATCACACCATCACGTACATGGCAGGAGGCACAGGTGATTCCCTCCTGTTGAAAATCGGCATCGTAATGAGGATTATCGGCCTTGATCGGTTTGTAAACCTTCCCGCCCTCTAGTCCCTTGATCAGCCAGGGCTGTTGCGGCTGCATCGGTGTGTGGCAGTTCAGACAGATCCAGATATGCTGATCTTTGCGCCAGTAAGCCTGAAAAAATGGATCGACATAGGCCTTGGAGTGATAAGAGGTCTTCCATTCTTCATAAATGGCCTGATGACAGCTCCCGCATTGCTCGGCACGGATTCCAGGAATTCCCGGGACCGGTTTGTCATACGGAACTGCCTTCGAAAAATCTTCCCGAATTCCAAAGATGATATGAGAATGCACGCTTTGATAGACAAAGTAGAAGAGGATCGCAACCAGCACGATGCCCCCTGCCGCGATCGCTGATTTACGAGGGAAACGCATGTCTTCAGAATACTATGCATCCCGACCTGTAGTCAATTGCCTTGCATTATCACTGAGCAAAGATCGCGAGGGTGAAGGGTCGATCAAGCAACAATCGATTTATTTATGGGCTTTTTGCGGAAAGGTTTATGATAAAATCGCCCTGAGCGACAACCCGATCTTTTAAATATTTTACCCGATAGGTATGACGGGTCGCATCCGGATCCTTCGGTGAAAGCGCCCAGAAGACCTGGGCCGGGGCCAGGTTGTAGACGCCCTCATCGGTCGGTTCAACCGTCATCTTATTCTTGCCCAACGGGATCTCCGTCCCACCGCCGGTAACTTCAAAGAGCGCAACCACCAGTTCCTTGGCGTGTACACGATTATTAAAGTGAACCACCCATACCACGTTTTCATTAAGTTGAAACGAGGTTGTGGGATCCATGACGGCCCTGCCGCTGGGGTCGAGCGTCTTTCCGAAACGGATGACGGCTTCCGGCCTTCCGACCCGCATGGAGTCGATGAAGTTCCACAATTCTTGACGAAAGATGAAGCCTCCGGTCGACAGAAGGACAATGACAGTAAAAGCAACGGCGATATCGGTTTTCTTCATGGAATCAGATGGCGGCTTTTCCAGCTCGGATCCCGGGACGAATAAAAGAATAGGCCCGGGCCGTTTTATGGATCGAGACCAGATGGGAAAGGGATAATCGCCGAACCAGTTGTTTGTTTTCACGATTTTGATCGGTGTTTGAGACGGTCGTATTGTCTGTGCAGATCGCAACCGGTATACCGTGTTCCAGAAAGGTGAAGATCGGATGACGACAGCCGCGCTTGACTGCGCCGGTTTGATAATTGGATGTGATGCAGCATTCGATCAGAATTTTATCGCGGGCCAGCCTCTTCAACAGGACTTTGTCCTGGACGGCCGAGCAGCCGTGGCCGATCCGCGTGACACCCAATTCGTCAATGGCCTGCCAGATGGCAAAAGGCCCCTCATCTTCGCCCGCATGAATGGTGAGGCCCAGTCCGCCGGTTCCTGCAATGGTATAGGCTTCCTTAAACAGCAAGGGCGGATTTCCACGCTCGGCACCGGCCACATCGAACCCGATCACGCCCGTTCGTGCGTGAAACTGTTGGCTTTCCGAAACGGCCGATCGAGCGAGGATCTTTGCGATATGCGGCCCATGTTGGCGCATGGCGATCACGATCAACCCGGCCTGGATCGGATACCGTGCTTTCGCCCGGTTGATCCCGCTCAAGGCCGCGCTGATCGTCTGTCGGAGTGTGAGACCCGCATACGTGTGGATGATCGGAGAATACCGAAGTTCCAGAAGCCGGACATGGTTCTGATAGGCCTCTTCAACAATGGCTTCCACCACTCGGGTGATATTTTCATAAAACTGGGTGATCCAGAGGGGATAATGAAATTTATCCAGATAACGGATCAGGGTACCTTCTTCCCGCCTCTGGAGGGTCAGGAGTCTCTCCATCTGGGTTATCGTTTTAACCGGGTTCAGCCCGTGTCGTTTCATCAATTGCCAGATCAACGGGACCGGGATAGACCCATCGACATGCTGGTGAAGTTCTACTTTCTCGATGCGGGTTGGATCGGACGGCACGGACCTTTTCAATGATTTTGAGGCAGCCATTATTTTTTGGATTTCAAACTTCCGATTCCATCGTAGTAGACCTTGAAATATCTCAACAGATCACGGACCGATATAATCCCGATGAATTTCCCCTTCTCCGTGACACCCAAATGCCGGATTCCCTTTTCTTTCATCAGGTCATTGGCCCGTTCGGGCGTTTCGGTAATCTCGATCGAAATGATCGGGCTGCTCATGATGGATGAAATTCGGGTTTCCTCGGGATTCAGCGTCTCGGCAACCGCTTTTCGGGTTACATCCGTCTCGCTGACAATACCGATCTCTTTTCCTTTTTTCGTGACAATCAAGGAACCGATCTTCCGCTCCCGCATCTTCTGTGCCGCGGTTTTAAGCGAGGCATCGTGATCGATCGTTTCGACCGCTTCGTTCACGAGCATATTAAGAAAATCCATTGCATTGACCCCTTATACTATTTTACGGGCCATGACCATGATATTAAAACCGAAACGATTAAAGGGAAAGAGTCCGGATACCGACAGATCGATTTTCCCAAGGATCAAGGCCAGCCGTCCCAAAAGCGTCCTCCGATCCTGCTCCAGGACGTAACGATCCGGAATCAGGGAAGCCAGAATATTATGACCGTGGTATCCAACGATCTTGAAACCCTGCTTTCTTAAAAGACCGGCTAACTCGCGATGCGTGAAGGTTTTAAACCGCATTCCCTCCCATTCTCTCGTGTCGTGCCCTTTTCCAGGCGACCGGATCGCATCCCAAAGTTCGCGCGGCTTGTAAAACAAGCCGGCATTCCATTTATTATCCACCTCAAACGAGATCACCGCGCCGGATTTGGACACACGGCTTATTTCGGACAAGGCCTGCCCATATCCGTCCGTAATGTGGCTCAAGACATCGCCGTAGGACAGGATGCAATCAAAGGATCGGTCCGGGAAGGGCAGTTTCCGCGCATCCTCCTTCATGAAGCGAACGTTTGGAAATGTTCGGCAACGTTCGCTTGCAACGGATAAAAGGTCTTCTGCGATATCCACGCCGATCACCTCCCCGCCGTGGAGGGCCAGTCGAACCGTCTGGGCCGCATTGCCGCATCCCACATCCAGAATCTTGTCGTATCGGCGGCCATCCAGGATCTGATGCAACAGTTTATCGTACAGGGCATAGGCATTAATGAAAAACGGTTGCTGTTCGATAATGCGATCATAGTCTTCGGTCAGCCGTTTATAGGCGAGAGTCACGTCATGGGTCGGCAAGGTTCACTCCTTCAGCGTCCCATCGTCAGCCGAAGAAAGGCCTCGACGGAGCCGCTCATCATAAATGGGTTTCGTCGCTTTTCATCGCCGAGCGTCGAGACCGGCACGTCGGCATAATGATGGCCCGGATAGACTTTGGTCTGATCCTCCAAGCGTTTCAAGGTTCCCGTAAGGCTGTGATACATT
>JACQFA010000076.1 GCA_016200255.1 Nitrospirota bacterium
AAAAGTTCTGGAGGGAGATGCCTACGCTTCGGACGTCCGTCAGGAGGAGAAAGAGGCTTCATCCCTTGGCGTGAGGGGCGTTCCCTTCTTTCTGTTCAATCGCACAAATGTCATTTCGGGCGCGCAGCCGGTGGAACTGTTCACGGAAGCGCTCAGAACCGCGTCGGATGACTGAGACAATCCTCGCACGCACTTGCGCCTATTTTCCTCCCGGCCGAATCGCCCGACTTAGGCGCTCCTCGCGATCAGTATCAACTTTGGAAAGACGTAGGCTGAAGCGGGTGAAGATCTCGCGGATGCGGGTCAGGCAGCGGAGGGCCAGTTCGGGTTCGTTGCGGGCCTCGTAGATATCGGCCAGTCCCCTCAAGGCCTCGGCTTCGCCCTCGGGTTTTCCGACCTGTCCAAAATGGGTGTAAGCATAGTTGAAGCAGGTCTCGGCCCGTTGATCTTTCCCCAGAAGACGATAGGCGCGGCCGAGCTGGCCCCAGGCGGCGGCCAGGCCCTCTTCGTTGCCGGTTGTTTTGTGTAGCTCGACCGCTTGTTTTAAAAATGTCACCGCTTCGCCTGGCTGCCCGCCGTCCATTTCCAAAAGACCCATATTGGCATAGAGCGATCCCAGCGAAAAATCATCACGAACGGATTGGAGAAGCGACTCGGCTTCGAGATAATAGGCGCGCGACCGCTCGGCCTCGCCCAGCTCTCTTGAGAGGTTTCCGAGATTGACCAGTGTACGGCCCGCGATTCGCGCGTCGGGATCTTTGCGCTGGTGTTCCAGTACTTCACGATAGAGCGACCGGGCCTTCTCTTTTTCATTCAGCGCGGCATAAACATTTCAGAGGTTTCCCAGCACGGCCGTCAGCAGCCGCGGGTCTTTGGACCCCCGGACCTCCTCACGCGCAGCCTCAAACGATCGCCGTGCGCCTTCCAAATCTCCCCGGTGGAGAAGAAGGGTACCCTTGACATAGGCGTCCGGAAAGGTCAAGCCGCTCTGTTCCGACTCGTTCGACACTGAATTACCCCGAGAAAAGACCCTTGCTGATTAGCTTTGTGATAAGATGTTTCGATTCGTCAGCATAGCGCCGTACGATCGAAACGGCAAGATATTTCAGAACCCAAAACGGACCCTATTCTTACAGCCATGTCTATCACGGAACAGTTTGATGTCATCATCGTCGGCGCGGGCGCGGCCGGGCTCATGTGTGCGTTGACCGCGGGCCAGCGGGGGCGCAAAGTTCTTCTACTGGAGCATGCCGACCGCGTCGGGAAAAAAATACTGATCTCGGGCGGCGGACGCTGCAACTTTACCAATCTGCGCGTGGAAGCGGAGCATTTTATATCGGGCAATCCTCATTTTTGTAAATCGGCCATAAGCCGTTATGGGCCGAATGACTTTATCGCGCTGGTCGAAAAGCACAGCATCGCCTATCACGAGAAAAAACTGGGCCAGCTTTTCTGCGACGGGAAAGCGATACAGATCGTCAACCTTCTGCTGGAGGAATGCCGCGCCGTCGGCGTTCTTATCAAGACAAGATGTATGGTCGAAAAAGTCGAGCATCTTAACATCGGCGGGAAACGGGTTTTTACGGTTCAAACCAACCTTGGCCGGTATGACGCCGAGTCCCTCGTGATCGCGACCGGGGGCTTGTCGTTTCCCAAGATCGGTGCGACCGATTTCGGGTACGGCGTGGCGAAACAGTTCGGTCTCAAGCTGCGAGACTGCGCGCCCGGCCTGGTCTCCTTCGCCTTGCATCCACGGGAGTTGCGGGAAACGGAATGTCTGGCCGGAACGGCGGCGGATGCCTTGGTCACCTGTAATAAACATATCTTTCGAGATGCGATTCTTTTTACACACCGGGGTTTGAGCGGTCCGGCCATCTTACAGATTTCAAACTACTGGGAGCCGGGCGATGAGGTGACGATCAACCTTCTTCCGGATTGCGATCTGGCCGGGGTGATCACTCAATGGCAGAAGGAGCGGCCGAACGCGGAGCTTAAGACCTTGATCGGCGAGCGTTTGACCAAACGACTGGCCCTTCAATGGCTTTCCTTATGCTCGGAGAATAAGCCGGTATCCCAGTATGACGCAAAAGAGATCGCGGCGATCTCCGAACGGTTTCATCAATGGCGTATCGTTCCGTCCGGCACGACCGGTTATCCCATGGCAGAGGTGACGAAGGGCGGCGTGGATACCGATGAACTGTCCTCCAAAACCTTCGAGGCCCATCGCGTGAAGGGACTTTATTTTATCGGAGAGGTCGTCGATGTGACCGGATGGCTTGGGGGGTATAATTTCCAATGGGCCTGGGCCTCCGGCCATTGCGCCGGCTTGTATGTTTGAGCATTTGCGCCGGTTGATTTTCACCCCTCCGATGGACTATGATGGGGCTGTTTCTCCTATTATATAAGCCGGTGAATCATGGCCCGTCCCAAGACGTCCTTCGTATGCCAGCATTGCGGGTATAGTTCCGCGAAATGGCTTGGGAAATGTCCGGACTGCAATCAATGGAACAGCCTCCAGGAAGAAACAGCCTCGGCCGCCGCGCCGTCGCGCTGGATGGCTTCAGATCGGAGCCCGCAAAAACCCGAGCCGATCACCGAGATCGTCCGGTCATCCGATGACCGTTTCTCGACCGGGATCGGCGAGCTGGACCGTGTGCTCGGCGGCGGGGTCGTCGCCGGGTCGATGGTACTGATCGGCGGTGATCCGGGCATCGGGAAATCCACGCTGCTGCTCCAGGCGTTTCAAAAGATCAGCCAGGATCGCCTGGTTTTATATGTCTCAGGCGAGGAGTCGCCGCACCAAATCAAGATGCGCGGCGAACGGCTGGGCGTGGCCTCGAAGAACCTGCTGATATTGTCCGAGACGGCGCTTGAAGAAATTTTAAAGACGGCCCTTGCGATGAAACCCAAGGCGATCGTGATCGATTCGATCCAGACGGTCTACAGTTCCCAGATCACATCCGCTCCCGGAAGCGTCAGCCAGATTCGCGAGTCGGCGGCGCAGTTGATGATCCATGCGAAACAGACGAACACGCCGACCTTCCTCGTCGGCCATGTCACGAAAGACGGCTCGATCGCCGGTCCGCGCATCCTGGAGCATATGGTGGATACGGTGCTCTATTTCGAGGGCGACAAGGGCCATCCCTACCGTATTCTCCGCGCCGTGAAGAACCGCTTCGGCTCGACGAACGAGATCGGTGTGTTCGAGATGAAGTCGCTGGGACTGGAGGAAGTTTCAAATCCCTCCGAACTTTTTTTATCCGAACGGGCGCCGAACGTGGCCGGCTCGGTCGTGGTCTCGAGCATCGAGGGGACGCGGCCGATACTGGTCGAGCTCCAAGCGCTGGTCAGCCCGACCAATTTCGGTCTGCCACGCCGGATGGCGATCGGGGTGGATCATAACCGCGTCTCGCTTCTTCTCGCCGTGCTGGAGAAGCGCGTCGGGCTGCAGCTCCAGGGGCAGGATGTCTTCATCAATGTCGTGGGCGGGATGCAGATTGACGAGCCGGCGGTGGACCTGGGGATCGTCGCGGCCGTCGCGTCCGGTTTTCGCGAGCGGCCGATGGATCCGAAGACATTGATCTTCGGGGAGGTAGGACTCGGCGGCGAGGTGCGCGCGATCCATCAGGCCGAGGTGCGGCTGCGCGAGGCGGCAAAGATGGGCTTCAAGCAATGTCTGCTGCCGGAGCGGAACCGTGGAAGACTCGACCGTGTCGATGGAATTGATGTGATCGGCGTCGATAATATACGACAAGCCCTCGAGGTTCTTTTTGGGAAATAGCCGGACGTTATGGCCGATCTGCTGTCTGATGACTGTACTGATCGCCGGATGCGGTCCGCGTTCGACCGTTTCACCCGAACAACCATTGCTTATGGCGACGGCCCCGGAGCTGATCGGCCGGCTGGATGAACGGACGAAATCGATCCAGACGCTGAAGGCGCTTGTGACCATCCATCCGGAGGGACAGCCGGCCATGACGGCGAGCCTGTCCTTTGCCCGTTCCGCAAACGACGGCCCTCCGTCGGTTCGGCTCAAAGGATTTGATCCGTTCGGCCGGACGTTGTTTGACTTGGTCTCGGCCGGGGACAAGGTCCGGCTCACGATCCCGGGCGAGGGGCGTGTTCTGAAGAGCGGTCCGAACAAACAGGATGATCCCTTGCTGCCGGTTCATGCGGCCGAGTTGCGGCTTGCCGTTTCGGCGCTGGTCGGTCCGTTTGTCGGGCCCGGTGAAGTCCCGGTGCTCGAACGGGCCGGAGCGAGTTATCTGATCCATCTCATTCGTGTTTCGGGCGCGGAGGGCCGCCTGACGAAGCGGCTCTGGTTTGAACGCGGCCGCTTGCAATTGGTCCATGAAGAAATTTTTGAAAACGATGCGGGATCGAAAGCGGCCGCCGTGGAGTTTTTTGACTATCGAACGCAATCCGGACCGGCCGGATCCAGGATCGACTGGCCCGGCCGGCTGATCCTGACGCGGCCGGGGGCCGGTTCCGATCGCGGGGGCCGTCTTGAACTGGAATTCCAAGAGGTTCATCCGAACGCCGTAATCCCTCCGGACGAGTTTAAAATGCCGTGAGGGTCGTTCGATGAAGAGGGCACGATGAAAATTCTGGCGATCGAGACGGCCACGGCCATGGGCGGCGTGGCGTTGATCGAGGATGAAAACCTCCTGGTAGAATACCGGATGGATATGACGATGGCCCATGCCGAGCGGCTGATGGTGATGGTGGACCGCGTTCTCAAGGACGTCGGTCTGGCCCCGGACGATCTGGACGGGCTGGCTGTTTCGATCGGGCCGGGCTCCTTCACGGGGCTGCGCGTGGCGGTCAGCACGGTGAAGGGATTGGTCACGGGCAAACCGATCCCGGTCGCGGCCGTGCCGACGCTGGAGGCGATGGCCTGGACGGTTCCGGCCGGCGATTATTCGATCTGTCCGATGATCGATGCCAGGAAGCAGGAGGTCTACGCCGCACTGTTTTCATGCCAGGAAGACGGGACGCTCAAGCGGGTGATGGAGGACCGGGTGATTTCACCGGAGGAGCTGTGTGAGCGGCTCCGTGGACCGTCAAGTCCGCCGACCGTTTTCCTGGGAGACGGGGCGACTCGATACCGTGAGGTTTTGGAAAAGCAGCTCGGCCGCCGCGCCGTTTTCATGCCCGCGCCGTTGACCCGGCCCCTGCCCTCGATGGTGGCCTGGCTTGGTCTCCGGCTTCTCCGGCGGGGCGAGGCGGCGGATGCATGGTCGCTCGTTCCGGTCTATGTCCGCCGGCCGGATGCCGAGGTGAACTGGGAAAAAGGGGTCAGGCCCAAAAAATTGAACCTGAAACGGACGGCGGGGAGAGCAAGCCGGTGAAGGGGGAACGAGTCAGCCGGGTTCCAAACCTCACGATCCGGCCGATGACGCCGGGCGATCTGGACGAGGTGATGCCGGTCGAGGAGGTTTCCTATGCCATCCCATGGAAGCGGCCGATGTTCGAGGCCGAACTGCACGGCAACCCGTTCGCCCGACTTTTCACGGCGCGGGACTCCGAACAAAACGCATTGCTGGGTTATGTCTGTTTCTGGATGGTGTTTGACGAACTGCATCTGTTGAACCTGTCGGTCCGCCCGGACCGGCGGCGGATCGGAATCGGGGAAGAACTGGCGCGTTGGACACTGTCATGGGCCAGGGAGAACGGGGCCCGCCTGGCCACGCTGGAGGTCCGGGCTTCGAACGAGGCCGCGAAACGGCTGTACGAGAAGCTCGGTTTCAAGGTCGTGGCGGTGCGGCAGGGCTACTACCGCGAACCGAAGGAAGATGCCGTCATCATGAATTTAACGGAATGGTGAGCATCGGAACGAAGGAGGGCCGTCATGTCGGATGATCTGTCTCTCTTCAAAGAATCGTTGCGCAAACGAAACATGGATTTTCGAAAATTGGAAACGGAACATCACCGCCTGGAACGGGAGCTGAACGAACTGGTCCGTCGCAAGACGCTGACGCCGCAGGAGGAGTCGCACAAGAAGCAGATCCAGATCGAGAAGCTGCATGCGAAAGACCGGATGGAAGAGATGGTCCGTCAATATATGAAACAACAGGCGACACCATGAGGACGAGATCATGTTTGGGATAGGGCTTCCGGAACTGATCGTGATACTGGTCTTGGCCCTGCTGGTACTGGGTCCGGAGCGGCTGCCGGAGCTTGCGCGCGCCCTCGGACGGGGTCTCGCCGAACTGAAGCGCGCCACGGAGGACTTGAAGGATGAGATGGATGCCGAGGTCCGGAAGATGGATGAAACGGTCGAAGCCCGATCTCATGAGAAATCCCCGTCTCCCCGGGAGCTTCCATCGCCCCAGGCGTCCGGATCGCACGACAAGCCGGATGAGGACAAGACGTCATGACGGCCTTTCGCGTCCCGTCTCCCGAAGAGGCCCGGATGCCGATCACCGGCCATCTTGGTGAGCTTCGAAGCCGCCTGATCAAGGTGGTCTGGACGCTGGTCGGCGGGACGGTGCTGGCCTATGCCGGTTCCGATATTCTGATCGGGTGGCTCCGTCGGCCGCTCGCGGTCGATCTCTATTTTTTCTCGCCGGTTGAGGCCTTCTGGGTCGCGATGAAGGTTTCATTTTTCGGCGGATTGTTCCTGTCGCTGCCGGTGATACTCTACCAGATCTGGCGGTTCGTCGCGCCCGGCCTTCTTCCCAACGAACGGCGGCTGGTTTTTCCGTTCGTGCTGATCGGCTGTCTCTTTTTCATCTCGGGGCTGCTGTTCTGCTATTTCGTCGTCGCCCCGTTTGCGTTGAACTTTCTGGTGGGGTTCGGAACGCAGCAGGGATTGAAGCCGGTTTTCTCGGTCGGACTTTACATGGATTTCCTGCTCAAATTTCTTCTGGCCTTCGGGGTGGCGTTCGAGCTGCCCCTGGTGATCACAATCCTGGCGAAACTGGGTCTGGTGACGCCGCAGTTTCTCGCGCGCCACCGGCGGTATGCGATTTTGGTGAATGCGATTCTGGCCGCGATCCTCACGCCCACGACGGACATCTTTAACATGATGCTGATGATGGTCCCGCTGCTGCTGTTCTATGAACTGGGAATCTGGGGCGCCCGGTTTTTCGGACGGAAGCCGGTACGGTCCGACGTGGCCAAGGAAGCCGAAAGCAGGGCCTGATGCGACTGAAGGGAGAGGGGATGAGACGACGATTCGGGTATCGGTTGATGATGGTCTTTGCGCTGATTTTATGTATCGGAGGGCCGGGTCTTCCGGAGGTCGACGGCCAGATGGAGTTGCCGGATCCACGCCAAAGCGTGCAGGCCCTGGCGCTGGACGCGGCCGGCACGCTGTTCATGGGAACCTTCGGCCGCGGCATTTACAAAAGCCGCGACGGCGGCCGCAGTTGGGAGGTGGTCTCGGAAGGGTTGGGCGACCCTTATATCATGACACTGCTGGTTCCGCCGTCCGGTGGAAAATCACCGGAGAGTTCGACGGGGATGATTTTTGCCGGAACGGCGCGGTTCGGCGTTTTCCGAAGCGCGGATGAGGGACTGCATTGGGCCAAGGTGAATACCGGCCTTCTCAACACGCAGGTTTCGGCCCTGTTGTTTGATTCCCGGGGCAAACTCTATGCCGCCACCGGAAACGGGGTGTTTCGATCCGAGGATCGCGGCGATCACTGGACCGCATTCAACACCGGTATGGCCGATGTTCTGGTGCGGTCCCTGATCATCGATCGCGCCGGAGCGCTGTATGCCGGAACGGGCGGCAATGGCCTCTACAGACTGAAGGCCGGGCAGAAAAACTGGGAGCGGTTGACCCGCGGTTTTGAAGGCGAGCGGGGGCTGCGCGAAAATTTTATCCGGGTCCTGACGCTGGGTCCGGACGGGACCGTTTATGCCGGGACGTTCGACGGCGGGGTCTATACCAGCCGCGACGGCGGAAAAAACTGGAACGACCTGAACCAGGGCCTGATCAACCAGTCCATTCGCGCGATCCTGATCGGGAAGGACGGCGTCCTGTATCTCGGCACGGGCCGGGGAGTTTTTATCCGTTCACCGAAAGACAACCATTGGAGTTCGATCAACGGAACGTTGGAAGACCTCAATATCCAGTCAATGGTGATGGACGGCGAGGGTTGGATCTACGCCGGGACGGGGCAACATTTATATAAAGGCTCGGTCAAAGGCAGTTGGACGCCGCTGACGAAGGACCTGTTTGGCGACAAGAAGGGGTCATGAGGAGCGGCGATGCGACCGATCCGTTTCAATCTGCCCGTCGTCCTGGTCATCCTGATCATTCTGTCCGGTTCGGCGCCGGCCGCCTCGACCGTCCGGGCCGGTTTCTCCGAGGAGCCGGTCGTGACGGGGATACATTTTCCGGTCGCGATCGCCTTCGCCCCCGATGGACGGCTTTTTTTCACCGAGCGTTTTTCCGGAAAAATCCGCGTGATCGCGGACCCGACCTCAACGAAGCCCCGTCTTCGTCCCGCCGCGGTTTATCAATTCGGTCCCGTCTCGACCTTTTTTGAACGGGGCCTGCTGGGCCTGGCGCTTGATCCCGATTTTCAACACAACGGCTATCTCTATGTCTATTACTCCCATCGCGGGCGGGATTCCAAGACCGATCCCTACCGCCACCGGCTGATGCGGATCACGGTGAAGGGCGATCGGGGGGAGTCGCCGGTCGCCCTTCTGGATCATCTTCCGATCGGAAGTCCGTCCGAGTTCGGAAAAGGCAACCACAACGGCGGTTCGCTGGCCTTCGGTCCGGACGGGAAAATTTATCTTTCGATCGGCGATCTGGCGACGCCCCGAAATGCGCAGGATATCGATTCGTTCGCCGGGAAAATGCTGCGAATCAATCCGGACGGGACGGCCCCGGCCGACAATCCGTTCTACGATCCCAAGCGTCCGGCCGCGCCGAGGTCCTACATTTACGCGCTGGGTCTTCGAAACAGTTTTGATTTCACCTTCGAATCCGGTCCGGCCGGAAAGGCCCGGTTGTTCGCGACCGAAAACGGTCCCGCGACCAATGATGAATTAAATATCATCGAGCCGGGGAAGAATTACGGATGGGATGAAAACCAGATCAGCGGGGTCCGGAACAAACCCGGTTACGTCGAGCCGATCCTGGTCTACCACCGGACGATCGCGCCGACCGGCATCGTCTTCTACACCGGCGCGCGTTATCCGGAGATCTATCGCGGAAAGCTGTTCTTTACGGACTGGAACGAGGGCCGCATCCGGACGGTGACTTTCACCGGCGCCGAGTCCATCGAGGCCGTCACCGTGAACGACGACCTCTTCCGCCACCGCGAAGGGGTGGTGGACCTTGAAATGGGCCCGGACGGGCTGCTCTATTTCACGACGCCGACCGGAATCTTCCGGTTAGTTTATCATGACTCGCCATGATCCGATTGACCGCCTTGATCGGCATCGGAATTCTGCTTCTGACCGGATGTCGCGTGGATAGGGAATTCATTTTTCATCCCGATCGTGTGATCGAGGCTACGCCGGAATCGGCGGGTCTCGCGTATGAGGACGTCTATTTTAAAACGGCCGACGGGGTTCGCCTGAACGGCTGGTTCGTTCCCGGAACGGGATCTCCGGAGGTGATGCTCTGGTTTCACGGCAATGCCGGAAATATCGGCGATCGGGTGGACAATCTCCGACGGTTTCATGACGAGCTGGGCGTTTCCGTCTTTATCTTCGATTATCGTGAATACGGGCGCAGCGAGGGATCGGTTTCGGAGGAGGGAACGTACCGGGATGCCGAGGCCGCGCTGGACTATCTGAAATCGCGGACCGGACTTCCCGCAGCCCGGGTCATCTATTTCGGCCGGTCGCTTGGCGCTGCCGTCGCGGTGGAACTGGCGCTAAAGGCCCCGCCGCGCGCTTTGATCCTGGAGTCCCCCATGACCTCGATCCGCGAGATGGCCCGGAAGGTGATGCCCCATCTTCCGGTCGGTTTTCTAATCCGGACCGAGTATGATTCGCTGTCCAAGATCGGGAAGATCCATCTGCCGCTTTTCATCCTTCACGGGGATAGTGACGACGTCGTTCCCTTCGAGCAGGGCCGGCGGCTGTTTGAAGCGGCCCATCCTCCCAAGGAGTTCTATCGCATCCCGGGCGCCTCTCACAACGACACCTATATCGTCGGCGGCCCGCCGTACTGGGAGGCCTGGAGAACGTTTATACGGAACCTCTGAACGATGTTACTCGATCGGGATGCGGCTCTTGTTCTGTGCGAGCCACGTCGCGAAGGTTTGCAACGCGGGATTAAGGGCCCGGCTGACATCGAGATTGCGCGCGCCGCAGAAGACGTCGTTGAAGTCGCGCTTGAACTGGAACATGTTGCCGAGATCCTCCGCGCCCGGGAAACCGAAGCCGCGGTAGACCTCGGGGGGAATGTCGTTGTAGCGCACCTCCTGACCGAGTGCCGTGGTGAACGCGGCGGCCATCTGCGCGCCGGTCGGGTGCTCGCCGGCGATGCCGACCGTCTTGCCGATGAAGTCGCGGCCCTTCTTGAAGATGCCCAGTGCGCATTTGCCGATGTCCTCGGCCGCGATGCCCGGAAGTTTCTTGTCGCCCATGGGCAGCGTGAGCGCCAGCTTGCCGTCCGCCCCTTTCTTGGGGCCCATGCCGAAGAAGATGAAATTATCCCAGAAAAACGAGGTCTGGAGTATCGTCGCCGGCAGCCCGATCTCGGTGAACAGCCGGTCGGACTCGCCCTTCCCGTCAAAGTGCGGCACCTTGTACTTGCCCATCAGTGTGGGCATGCGGTTGTCGCTCAACGGCACCCACTTGCGCGTGTCCTCGAGGGTGGACCAGATGACATGTTTGAGGCCGGCCTGCTTGGCCGCCTGGGCCAGCGCCTTGGCCTCGGCGATTTCTTTTTCGGGCGAGAAGTGCGCCCAGAAGAACGTGACGCAGAACGCCCCGTAGGCGCCTTTGAAGGCCCGCTTCAGGCTCTCCACGTCGTCAATGTCGGCCGCGACGACTTCGGCGCCCAGCTTGGCCAGCGCCTTGGCCTTGTCCGACTTGACGTCCCGGGTGAGGGCCCGCGCGGTGAAGCCGCCGTTCTTGTCGCTCAGGATGGCGCGGACCAAGCCCCCGCCCTGCGCGCCGGTGGCGCCCACCACTGCAATGATCTTTTTCTCAGTCATGACGATCCTCCTTATTGAGTTGGGAAAATAATATTACATTTCCTGTTTCAACTTCAAGACAGGGGCTCTTTATGCCGGACCATGGTATCATAGCCCATTCCCGGCATCAAGCCGACGCATGCGCAGGGTAATGCCGCAAGCGCAAGCCTTTTGACGGCGTCGTTCCAAATGGAGTAGACTGACCGGAAAGATTCTTTTATTCATCTGCAGGGGGAGGATACGTCGTGCGTATACTGAAAAACGGTTTTGTGATATCGGTTGTCGCGATCATGTTTCTTGCCGGATGTGTTTCATCATCGAAGTATCGGGCTCTGGAGGCGTCATCCAAGGCCGAGCAGTCCAGGCTGCAGAAGGAGATCGCCGGGCTCCAGTCCCAGAAAGAGAATCTGGACAAGGATCTGGCGTTGCTCCGTGAGCAGAAACAGAGTGCCGAGACCGAGATCGCGTCCCTGAACGACCGGCTGGCGCAATTGCAGAAACAGACGGCCGAGATCGCGACACAGAAGGATGAAGAAATCAACCGTCTCAAAGGGACCTATGAGAGCCTGGTCAAGGATCTCAAGGGCGAGATCGAAAAAGGCGAGATCAAGGTGACCCAGATTCGGGACCGGCTGACCGTGAACCTGGTCGAAAAGATCCTGTTCGATTCCGGCAAGGCCGAAGTGAAGGCCCAGGGCAAAGAGGTGCTGAAGAAGGTGGGCAATATCCTCAAGGACGTCAAGGACAAGGATATCCGGATCGAAGGCTACACGGACAACGTCCCGATCAAGGGGACGCTTCGACAGAAGTTTCCCACAAACTGGGAGCTCTCGACGCAGCGGGCCACGAACGTCCTCCATTTCCTTCAGGACGAGGGGGGCGTGGACGGAGCACGGCTCGCCGCGGTGGGCTTCGGCGAATTCCGGCCGATCGCAGCCAACGACACGCCGGAAGGCCGCGCCGAAAACCGCCGGATCGAGATCGTTCTGGTGCCGTCGGATATTCAGGGGGTATTGAAGGAATTGAAATAGGATATATCAATGTTGGGGCGACGCATGCGTCGCCCCACCTGCGATTGTTCTTCACGGGAACGGCGGCAGGGGAGCGTAGGCCACCGGAAAACCGAGAAGCGTCTCCAGCCAGCCGGCCATTTCATTTTCCGGAAGCGGCGCGCGATTCAGGCGGGCCTCGATCTTATATCCGCCGTCCATCCCGACCACGCCGATGATCACCCATGCGTTTTCGATGTTTGGAAAAAGCTCTTGAGTCTGAAATTCACACAGCGTCGTGTAAAGCCGGCCGTCCGGCCGGATCACCGATAGGAGTTCCGGCAGATCCAAAAGCTGGCCGTGGATGGAACAACGGTAGGCATGGCGGGCGCCGGGTCCGGTCGTCTCGAACTCCTTCAAGGCCGATTCCGAAAATCCGGTGAGATAGGCGCGGACCACGGCCGGTTCTCCTCCGTGGGTGGCCGCCAATCGTCCGGCCGGCACGAGAAACTCAAACGCATCGGGGAAATTATACTCGAACTGGCAGGGCCCGAAGGCGTCCGGCCAGGAGCAGAACAGCGCCGCGCTTTCCTCGGTCGTCCGCAGCATCAGCTTTCTGTTTTTGACTTCGGACTCGATCGGGAGATCCAGCAACGCGATGACCGATTGAAGGAGACGGCGGCGTTCTTCAATCCAAAGATCGCGCCGGTCGTCTGCGCGTGTTTCGTCCGGCGTGATGACTTCGGTCGTATGCAGACGCACCCGAATGAAGGAATGGAGATCGCGAAAGCCGATCCAGAACATCCCGCCGGGCTTATGCGTCGTCAGCCGTTCATCGATGTTCCAGGGATGACTGACGGAGCAGTAGGTTCCGGATCCCTTGTGCTGTTGAAAGAGGGTGTGGTATGCGCCGGCCAAAAGAAAGAAATCACCGCGCCAATTCTCGCGAACATGGACCAGTGTGACGTCCTCCTTGGACCAGCCCTCCAGGCGCGCGATTTCTCCCGGGACCGAGACCGTCCATTCCTCGACGTAGACGATGATTTCTTTTTCCGGCGTCGCCGCTTTTAGCCCGAGACGGGCCAGCCGCTCGCCCAGTCGCAGCACGTCATCGAATCCAAACACCGCCTTCGATTCCCACCGCCGCTCACGCATTAGTTCTTTCGTTGCCAGAGCATCAAAAGTTCCTTGCCTTCTCGACGGGGAATCGACCGAGGCACGTGATCCAATACCAATGTAAAACGATGTCCGAAACGGTCGGAGAGTTCTTCGCGCGTTGTTCCGAACGGCGGGCCGGTCTCGGGCCGGATGTTGTAGAAGACGCCGAGAAGAAAGCCGCCGGGTTTTAAGAGAGTCGCGGCCGATTCAACGTACCGGTCCCGATGGTCCGGATCGATCGCGCAGAAAAAAGTATTCTCGAAAATGAGATCGTAGGGCCCGCGAAGACGGACGGGTAGTTTCAGAAAGTCGGCCTGCTCGAACCGAATATTCTTCAATCCCTCCGCCTCGGCCGTCCGTGCCGCTTCCTCCACTGCTTTCTTCACAACGTCCAGGCCGATCACCTCAAAGCCGGCTACCGCGAGCGCGCGTGCATCATGCCCGTGTCCGCAACCCGGAACCAAGGCGCGGCCGGATCGAAACGGCACTGCGCGGCCCGGCCCAAGATCGTTTTTCAAAAAATCAACCAGCCCGGGCGACGGCCCGCCCTGGTCCCAGCCGGTATCGCCGGTCCGATACAGCTCGGCCCAAAACGCCGCGTCCGGTTCCTTCTCCTTGCGGCCGATATGGGGGTAATGTTTGGTTCGGCTCTTTATGATGCCCATTTGAGCGCAATCTTCTTGTGATGCAAGGCACAGTCCCGCAAGTACAGGTTGATAAGATTTTGATAGGGCATGCCGATCTCGTTGGCCAGTGCCTTGAAGTAGGACACGGTCGCTTTATCCAGACGAATCGTGATAGGTTGTTTCAGTCTGGAAATGTAGGGGTTCTTTTCGCTCTTCATCTTCGAGAAATCATAATACGCTTTCATGGCGTTACCTCTAGTAGCGCTTTGTTTCATTCCAATCGCTTTTCTCGCCGATGGTGAGGCCGGTTTATAACGAACTGTTCATGGCTTGTCCTGACGGGGGGCTAACGGTTCCAACAAGGCAATCAGATTTGGGATGTCCGACTTGGCCGTTTTCCAAACTTCATCCAGATCCACTTCATCATATTCATGGATG
>JACQFA010000084.1 GCA_016200255.1 Nitrospirota bacterium
ACTCGGGCCGAAGCCAGAGTGGATATTTTTGATTACATCGAGCGGTTTCACAATCCCAGACGCAGGCGCCGACTTGAAGAAGCTAAACAGAAAGAGTTACTCTTAACTCAACCGTCCGTGGAAACGGGGTAGAACCCGTGACAGGTAGCTGGCATTCGAAACCCGAGCGTGAATGCTTTTTGCCGTTTGAGCTGGACTGCCTGACAGTTCAATGCTTGCATCAAGTTCGAAGAATCCAACAATCTCCGAGATTATTTCACTTACCACGTTCTTGAAGTCATCCTCGTGGTCGGCAAGGTAAATGATCCGATCTATCACCGTTTTTAGGTTGCCGACCTTGCCGGTTTTTTTTCGGTATTCCTGGACTATAAATTCAAGGGCCTTCTTGTTTATGTAGACGTGAGCATCAAACTCAACGGCAAAGCTGTCGCCCTGCCGTCGGAGATCTACTGGAATGTAGAAAATGGGATACCTAACGTTGTTGAAGGCGATGTCGCAGAAGTAAATGTATAGCTCCTGTGTTTCAAGGATGTTCTTATTTCGGGTAATCTCTAAGACTTCGTTGAAGAGGTCAGTGACCTGATAATTTTCAAAAAATGACAGCAAATTACTCTTAATTTCGTCTATATCAAGAACAGACTGGAACTCTTCCATTGTTTCAACTGCCGCTCCGGTGATCAGCATTTTGGTTACTTCGGATACCTTGCTTTCGATGCCCCGGATAAGGACTGATGTCAATTCCTCCTCCATAAGGTAAATACTGTTCTCGTCTCCGATGCCAGCACTTTCCAGGGATTTTGTGATGCTGCCGAGTAGCGGGGAGATCAAAATCGACTTGATGACTTTCGACGATTCTTCCAGTGCTATATTGAGGGCTTTGTCGAAATCCTTCTTGTATGTTAGAGAATAGCTCTCAACGATGTTCGAAATCTTCTCCGCTATCTCGACTGCTTTCTCGGCGGTTACGTTCCTAAGTTGGTATTTGATCAAATCAATCAGGTTGGTGGGGATCTTGGACTTGTAAGTGCCCTTCGAGATTTGCTTCAGGGCCTTACTGTCGAAGGCAGTGTTGACCGACTTCCATATTGCATCGTTAAAGGTTGGATACTTGTCCAGCTTGATTCCAACCAGGAGGTTGTCCTCGCTTCGTTGCTTTATGGTTCTTCTCGGGTTCTTCCGTTTATGGAAATCGGTTTCCAGGAAGTCCATGAAGTATTTTGCGACTTCCTTCAGATAATTCAGTCCGTTTCCTTCCATTTAGCCTCTTTCCGTATTCATGATTTAGAACGGTGTTCTAACTATTGGGGTCAAAGTACATTTTCGGATTCAGGACGATTTTCCTCCCTCATGAAGTCTTATAGATGACATGGCAGAAACGCAGGAAGAGAACGGCGGCCGGTAAAACTCGTTTCGGTAATTTTCGTCCCTGCGATGCATACGGCGGCCTCGCGGCGGTGCCTGGAAATTCTCAGTCAATTATGCAGTCACTTGGCAGGACAGGACGGAGCAAGTGTACTAAAAAAACGATGGATCGGGCAAGAGAAATTTTAGATCGAAAGCTTTTTCGGCTTGGGGATTTCAGTAAGCCGATAGATGGGCGGAATCTGTTCCTGACCGGAAAAGCTGAAGTTCAGATCCCGCAGAAGACCGTCCTGGATGCTGTAGATCCAGCTATGGACCGCGATCTCCTGCCCGCGCCGCCACGCGTCCTGCACGATCGTCGTGTGACAAACGTTCGCCACCTGGTCGACCACGTTCAGCTCGCAGAGCAGATCCAGCTTTTCCCGGTGATCCTGAATGGCATCCAGTCTCTCCCGATGGCCTTGATAGACATCCTTGATGTTCCGAAGCCAGTTGTCGATCAGGCCATGCGTCTTATTCTCCATCGCCGCCTTCACCCCGCCGCAGCCGTAGTGCCCGCAGACGATGACGTGCTTGACCTTCAAGACTTCCACGGCGAATTGCAGCACGGCGAGACAGTTGAAATCGGTATGCACCACGATATTGGCGACGTTCCGATGGACGAACAGCTCTCCGGGAAGGAGGCCCACGATTTCATTCGCCGGAACGCGGCTGTCGGAGCATCCGATCCATAAATATTCGGGCGCCTGCTGCTTCGACAACTTGGCGAAGAATCGCGGGTCGGCGGACTTGATCTGGTCGGCCCACTTCAGATTGTTTTCGAACAGATGCTTCAGCGAACGCAAAGGATAACCCTCCACAATAATGATGAACCACCGCCAAGACCTTTTGGCCATTAAACATCACGCGCTCATCCTACGTCAAGCCGTATTCCCGCATTGCACCCCAATGCATCACGGATGCACGGTCGTTTATCACGGGCTTGACTTCAACCGCCTAGCGGAATTAGACTTGATCCCGGAACTTCAACGCCGAATCCTCCTGTTCCAGGGGGAGCGGGGAACCCAAGCCATTGGGGTGAATTCCTCTTCAGAGGATAGGGCCATCCGGAAGCCCGAACCCGTCAGCTAACCTCGCAGGCTTTGTACCGGGTGGTTTCCCGCGACCGGGCGGGTTTTTACGCCTGAGGAGGGGCCAATGAAGATGAAGACGACCAAGACACCGGATCCGTCCGCCGAAGAGCCGAGCCAACCTACTGTAACTTTCGGAACGCGCCTCAAACACATTCTCATCGGTCCGCCACGGGACCTGAAAGATCGCTCTCTTTATCACCAGATGTCTCTGATCGCATTCCTGGCCTGGGTGGGGCTGGGAGCGGATGGCCTCTCCTCATCGGCCTACGGTCCGGAAGAGGCCTTCCGTACGCTCGGCCAGCATACCTATCTCGCCATCGCGCTTGTGGCCCTCATGGCGACGACGGTGCTCATCATCTCCGCGGCCTACAGCCGGATCATCGAGCAATTCCCGCACGGAGGCGGGGGGTACATCGTCGCGACCAAACTTTTGGGAAAACACGCGGGGGTCGTCTCCGGAAGCGCGCTCCTCGTGGACTACGTCCTCACGATCACGGTCTCGATCGCCGCGGCCGGAGACGCCCTTTTCAGTCTCCTCCCGCTCGCCTGGCACACATGGAAGCTGCTCTCGGAGATGATCCTCATCGTCTTTCTCACGACCCTCAATCTCCGGGGAATGCGCGAATCGGTGCTTACACTGACGCCGATATTCATCCTCTTCGTCATCACGCATGTCATTCTCATTACGGGCGGGTTGATCGCCCACGCACCCCAACTCCCCGCGACCCTCCAGACCGCCGAGACGGGCTTCTCAAGCGGGCTCGCCACCCTCGGTATGGGCGGCATGTTGTTGCTCTTCATCCATGCCTATTCTCTGGGGGGCGGAACTTATACCGGGATTGAGGCGGTTTCAAACGGTCTGGCCATTATGCGGGAGCCCCGTGTTCAAACCGCCAAGCGCACGATGCTCTATATGGGAACGTCGCTGGCCTTCACCGCCGCGGGGCTTCTCTTCTGCTATCTTCTCTGGAACGTCACCGGCGTCGAAGGGAAGACGATGAACGCCGTCCTCACCGAGAAATTCGTGGCGGTCGTCCCTCTCGGGATCGTCTTCGTCATCCTGACCCTGGTCTCGGAGGGCGCGCTTCTCGTCGTCGCGGCCCAGGCGGGCTTTGTGGACGGCCCCCGGGTGCTGGCCAATATGGCGACGGACTCCTGGATGCCGCACCGGTTCGCCGCGCTTTCGGACCGGCTGACCACACAGAACGGCATCCTTCTCATGGGGCTGGCGTCGCTGGCCGCGCTCCTCTACACGAAAGGAGACGTCCGGTATATCGTCGTCATGTACAGCATCAATGTCTTTCTGACCTTTTCCCTCTCGATGCTGGGGATGCTCCGCCACTCCCGTCACGCGAAGAACCGGAAAGGCGGCCGGACCGGCGGAAAGGCCCTCTTCTTCATCGGCTTCATCCTCTGCGCAACGATACTCACGATCACCCTGATCGAGAAGTTCCTTGAAGGCGGCTGGATCACGATTGCGGTCACGAGCAGCGTGATTGCGCTGTGCTTCCTGATCCGAAGCCACTACCACACGGTGGCGCAGAAACTCGCACTGCTTTACCGGCAGCTCATGCACATTCCCCGAGTCGCTGATCCGGCCACCGCAGACCCCGACCCATCCCAACGCGTGGCCGCCGTGCTGGCTGCGGAGTACGGAGGGCTGGGCCTTAACACGTTTCTCAGCATCTTCCGGAACTTCCCGTTTCAAAGGCGCGGTGTTCGTCTCGGTCGGCGTCATTGATTCTCGGGAGTTCAAGGGGGAAGGCACGGTCGAAGCGCTCAAGACCCACGTCGAAGAAAACTTGAAAAAGTACGTCGACTTCGCGCGGGGACAAGGAATTCCCGCGACGTACCGGCTGGCCGTCGGGACCGATCCCGTGGAGGAAGGCGAAAAGCTGTGCCTGGATCTGTCCAAGGAATTCCCACACATCACCTTTTTCTCCGGAAAGATCCTCTTTGAAAAGGAGAAGTGGTACCAGCGCATTCTACACAACGAGACGGCTTTCGCCCTTCAGAAACGGCTTCAATGGACGGGCCAGATGATGGTGGTCGTCCCGGCACGGATTATATAACGACATAATGAATTGGACTTGCCCTTGCACCGGCATCTATGTAAAAATAGAAACAGGATCATCACGGGAAAAGTTCATGAAACCGAAAACGATGTTCGAAAAAATCTGGGAGGCCCACGTCGTCCATGAAGAAGCTGGCCAGCCTTCCCTCCTCTATATCGACCGCCACCTGGTGCACGAGGTCACCTCGCCCCAGGCCTTTGAAGGTCTTCGCCTGACCGGCCGCCGCGTCCGCCGGCCGGAACTGACCTTCGCCACGATGGATCACAACGTCCCCACCACCAACCGCAAGATTCCGATCCAGGACGCGGTCTCGGCCAAACAGATCGAAACCCTGGTCCAAAACTGCAGCGAGTTCGGGGTCGCGTTGTTCGATCTGGACAGCCCCGACCAGGGGATCGTCCATGTCATCGGACCGGAGTTGGGATTGACCCTTCCCGGCCAAACGCTCGTCTGCGGCGACAGCCACACCTCGACGCACGGCGCCTTCGGGGCGCTGGCCTTCGGGATCGGCACCAGCGAGGTGGAGCATGTCCTCGCGACCCAATGCCTGCTCCAGGACAAACCCAAAACCTTTTGGATCGAAGTGAACGGACGACGGCCGTACGGCGTTGAGGCAAAGGACATCATCCTCTCGATCATCGGCCGGATCGGCACGGACGGCGGAACCGGGAGCGTGATCGAATACGCCGGGGAGACGATCCGCCGGCTTTCGATGGAGGAACGCATGACAGTCTGCAACATGTCGATCGAAGCCGGCGCCCGCGCCGGGATGATCGCCCCGGACGAGAAGACCTTCGATTATCTTCGGGGCCGCCGCTACGCCCCGGACGATTTCGATGCGGCCGTCGAACGATGGCGAAAACTGCCGACCGATGTCGGATCCCGGTTCGACCGCGTTCTGAGGGTCGACGCGGCCTCGCTCGCGCCGCAGATCACCTGGGGCACGAATCCCGGACAGGTCGTGGCGGTGGATGTCTGCGTCCCGAACCCGTCCGACTTTTCGGACCCCAACGCGCGGAAGTCGGCCGAGCGCGCGCTGGACTACATGGGCTTGAAGGCCGGAACGGCGATGACCGAGATCCCGATCGACCGTGTCTTCATCGGCTCCTGCACCAACGCACGGATCGAGGATCTTCAGCGCGTCGCGCGGTTCGTCAAAGGGAAGCGCGTCGCACTGAAGGTTTATGCGATGATCGTGCCGGGATCGCAGCAGGTCAAAAAGCAGGCCGAGAATGAAGGGCTGGATCGTATTTTCAAGGAGGCCGGTTTCGACTGGCGCGAGTCGGGCTGCTCGATGTGTCTTGGGATGAATCCGGATATCCTGAAACCCGGCGAGCGGTGCGCCTCGACCTCCAACCGCAATTTCGAAGGCCGGCAGGGAAAAGGCGGCCGGACCCATCTCGTCAGTCCCATCATGGCGGCCGCCGCGGCGGTCGAGGGCCGTTTCGCGGATGTGCGGAAATACGGACGGAAGGGGGCCTGATCGGTGGAACCGTTTAAAAAACAGACCGGCATCGTCACGCTTCTGGATCTTCCCAACGTCGATACCGACCAGATCATTCCCAAACAGTTTTTAAAGCGGATCGAGCGGACCGGCTTCGGGCAGTTTCTGTTTTACGACTGGCGTTTCATCGACGGCAAGAAACCGAATCCGGACTTCGAGATGAATGCCGACCGCTATCGCGGCGCGACGATACTGGCGACGCGGGCGAATTTCGGCTGCGGCTCCTCGCGCGAACACGCGCCCTGGGCCTTGCTGGACTACGGCTTCCGCTGCCTCATCGCGCCGTCCTTCGCCGATATTTTCCATAACAACTGTTTCAAGAACGGCATCCTGCCGGTGAAACTTTCCGAATCCCAGGTCGAGACGATCTTCGAACGCGTACGCAAAACCCCCGGTTATCGACTGACCGTGGACCTCGAAAAAAAGAAGATCGTCTCGGACGACGGGCTGGATTTCACGTTCGAGCTGGATGAATTCCGCCGCCATGGCCTGCTGGGCGGTCTGGACGACATCGGCCTGACGCTGCAATACGAAAACAAGATCCTGGCTTACGAAGCGAACCACCGAGAGATATCCCCCGCCCCGCCCGGTCAGACTTCGATCTGAGTTTGGCGACCGATGGATTTTGATGTAATAAATCTATTCCTGATCGTAGGGTTCAGCGCGGCCGGCATGGGCTATCTGGCCTACGGCAAACGCCAGCAGAACGGCATCGTGCTGGCCGCGGGCCTGCTCATGATGGTCTATCCTTATTTCATCTCCGGCACCGTCGGCATCATTGCCGTCGGCCTGCTTCTGATGGCCGCTCCGTTCATCGCCAAACGCATGGGCTGGTAGCCGCCCGCAAATTTCTTATTTAACGGTGAAATCCTGCATCATGCCCAGCGCGAAATGCGGCGCCTTCTTCATTTCGTCCATGAAAAAGCAGATCAGTCCGTAACGGCCCGGTTCAAACTTCGCCGTGAAAAAAGCGTGTCCACCCTTGTCGACGCCGGTCATCCCGGAAATCGGCTTGCCCGGATGCGGGCCGGCATGGCCGGGCTCAAAAGCCGCCACAAAATCCTTGACCGACTTGTCCGGAGGAAGCTGAACCACGAGGACTTCGTGAGGCTGGGTCCCGGCGTTATTAAACCGGATCGTCTGCGTTCCGGCTGCGATGGCCTTGTCGGGAACAAGTTTAAAATCCATCGCCGTAATAACGATCGTCTCCTTCGGCTCCGACACCCCAGTATCCGCGGCGCCCGTGACCTTGAGCGCTTTTGTCATTCCCAACGCGATGTGGGCGACGCCCTTGCTGTCCGGGATGAAACAGATCAGGACATAGTTGCCCGGTTCCAAATTCATGACGGCCGTGGCCGATGCTCCCGGAATCGCGCCGTTGGGGCCGCCGATGAAATGGACCCAGGCCGGTGCCGCGGCCGGACCCATGGGGTCAAATGGAGCGGCTTTCACGGCGGCCGAAAAATCTTCCGCCGTTTTTCCATCGGTGAGGCGGATGAGCTGGACATGGTGCAGGTCCGTCCCCTTATTGACGATCCGGACCAAGGTCAACCCGGCCGGAATGCTTTCGGGACCCTTGAAGCTCATGCCTGTTGTTTCAAAGGTGACCTCGTGAACGGCTGATTGAGTGGCGGCCACAACCGAACCCGGCCGGTCCGCAATGAGAACCAATCCGATGAAAGCTGCTGCAACGGATAAAAGATTGCGACGACGCATGCTTCCCTCCTTTGGTTTATGAGCGGGATATCATTTATTATGGGTTTGGAACGGACGACAATTACAGCACAGCGTTCTGGACTTGTCAAGCCGCTTCCCCGCAGGATGAATTTTTCTCTTGGCATCGGTCTGCATTTGCGTTAATCTTTGTCGTATCGTTAAGAACGGGGTTGGATTCATGACGGGATATCATGGCGGATTTAAGAAAGGTGTCGCGCAACGATGAAGGTTCTGGGTTGTTTTGACGGCCGGAAGCCGGTCTTCTCCTTTGAGTTTTTTCTTCCGAAGACGCCGGAAGGGATGGTTCAGTTCAAAAACACCATCCGGGACCTCAAACGGCTTTCGCCCTCCTTCGTCACCCTGACCTACGGCGCCGGCGGATCGGGCCGCGACCGGACGATCGAGACGGCCGGGATGATCCAGAACGAGCTGGGACTCACGACCGTGGCCCATCTCACCTGCATCGCCCATACGCGAAGCGAAATCGAAGCGATTGTCGGGAAGATCCGCGGCCGCGGCATCGAAAATATCATGGCGCTCCGCGGCGATCCGCCGAAGGACGGCGCGCTGCCTCCGGAAGACCGTCGGGATTATCGCTACGCCGTCGACCTGGTCCGCCATATCCGTAAGATGGACGGTTTTTGCATCGGTGTCGCCGGTTATCCCGAAAAACATCCCGAGGCCGACACGATGGAAAACGACCTGCGTCATCTGAAAGAAAAGGTCGCGGGCGGCGCGGACTTCATCACGACCCAGTTGTTTTTCGATAATGCGGACTATTTCCGCTTCGTCGAAAAGGTTCGTGCGATGGGCATCACACTTCCGATCCTGCCCGGCCTGATGCCGGTCACCAATTACAGCCAGCTTCAGAAATTCGCGGCGATGTGCGGCGCGCGCATCCCGGACGAGATCACCCGGACGCTGGAATCCCGCCAGAACGACACGGAGTACGTGATCCAATATGGAATCGACTGGACCCATCGCCAGGCACGCGACCTATTGGATCACGGCGCCCCCGGAATTCATTTTTACACGCTCAACAAATCCCGTTCGACCGAGGTGATTCTGTCGCGGCTGCTCGGACGGTAATTTTCTTCTAGTAGTAGGGGCCTATTGCAATACGCCCCTACAATTGATAAAATTCGACCCATATAATGATTCCAATTTCCAGGGGGCTACTCACCCCCAAGTCTCTCGGTCAGCGAGGGGCGGCTCGTCGGTCCGGCAGCGGCGGCCGGTTCGATGAGGCGGGCGGACCTGGGTCCGGCCCGGCGCGGTTGGGCGCCGATGGAAGGAGGTGGTTGAGTGGGAGGCAGTATTAACCCTACGGCGAGTGAGGTGGCCGCGTCCTAGCGCGGAACATTCAGGTGACGACTGGGACGCATTCCCAGGGCCACCCAACCCGGAAGCGCGGATGTCGTAGCCGCTTTAGGATCCTCGATCCGCTTCCGGGTTTTTCTTTTTTTCTAAGATCTGCCCCGGTTGTTAGCACCCTCAAGGCGTCGGTGATGAAGGCCGCGGTTTTCGTCGGCTCCGAATCGTTTCCATTACCATTTCGTTGCACATATCAACGCACTCATTGCAGATTGACACCTTCGGGACCTTAATCGCGTTAATCAGCACGATGACTTGGTCGTCGGGTTTATCGCAAAAGGAACAACGTCCGACCTGTGATTCTTTAGTCAATCCATACGTCGTTTCCATGAAACACCTCCTTTGATTGAGAACCCCATCAAGGCCCTCACACCCTCACCCGCACTGTCGCGGTTTATTTACATCATGTAACATCCCCGAAGAACTTCAAACGGTTAAGCTAAACAGATGTGCTTTTGCCGTCCGCTTGAGTAAATAGTTAAACGTGGTCTATCGCTTGAGCTTCACAACCTTTTCCTGATCGCTCCCGGGCACGATTTTATCAATGCTGTTTAGAAACTTTTGGACGGCAGATTTTGTGATTTGAAAGAATGCAGAGACGTTAACGTGGGGCTTCCCATCCCGGACAGGAAATGTGGGGTCGTCCGGCTTGCCAATGAAAAGAACGTGGTCAATTGCCAGAGCTGCGTTGTGTAGTAAGAAGCTTCGATAATTGTAGTAAAGCTTTTTTATAATGGCTTCGCTCAGTTGTTGGTTGTAATAGTCGCTGTTCAGAATAAAGAAATGATGAAACGAGTCATTTATGATCTCCTTCTCGGAACCATCAACCTGGACACTGAAGCCTATTCGCTTCCGATGATATGATCCGATCGTGTCTGCAACACAAAACATAATCATTGCCCCAGGATATCCAAGACACCCCCCGGCCTGGTCGTGGCCCCATGCGACATCCTTATGAAAATTAATGCAGTACTCGGCCACATGCAGATATTCACGTAGAGATTCTTTCAACAACGAAACTGTGGAACCATGCAATGCCATTTTCAACACCCCATGATCTAACGACCGGAAACGATTCTGACAAAGTTCACAATTGCATTGTCTATCGCCTTTGGGGCTGTGACATTATATCGGCGCCGTTCGTCTTCAAATAAAACCGGGCCGATCTGGTCGGAGAGGCGCTTTATATCGACACAGGTCTCATGAAACAAGTCAAACTGACCTTCGGCGCTTTTAGGAAGCGTAATAGTCTTGAACTTTCCCTTTGCGTCTCGCCATTCCTTGGGCGCCCAGCGGAAGAACCTAATCGTATACTGCCGATCAATGGGCGGTATAAAATCGGGAAAAAGATGATGAAGAGCTTTCGAGTTAACGACTATCGTAGCGTCCGACTCGGACAAGTCGAGAGCTTCGTAGTAGGGCCGAAGCCGGAGAACTTCATCTGAATACTCAGTCTCGGACATCTCCAGCATGTGATAGCAACGGAACTTCTGCAACGGCGTGGCCTGATCAATGAGCGAGGCGCGGAACCGCTTCCAATCTTTTAGTTTCGTCTTCGTCTTCTCCGAATCGCCCATTCGGTGCATGCCCCATGCTGTGAGGGTAGCATAGAGCATCTCAATGTGACGCTCTGAGAGAAATGTTTCTCCTGCGCGTAGGCATTCGAGGTGAAAATAGACACAAGGTCCACCAAAGGCAACAAATTGATTGTATGAATCCGAGAAATACTTCTTTGGGTCGGCAAGAAATCTGTCGGTGTTTATGGTAACTTTCACATTGAACCTCCGTAGAGGATTCATTTTCAGGTTTCTTGGTTTGCCTTCATTGCATGGGGACGTTTGGATATGGGGCAAACCATAATCCAGCAACCGTGGAGGTGTCAAGGGGAAAAACATAAAGACTCATCCTATCCCGATGGGTTGAGCTTCTTTTTAAATCACTATCAGGGTGTTGAAAAACCCGTTCGACGCGCAGGCTGTTCAAAAAGGTCCGGATGCAAGGCCGCAGGCCTCGACGGAACCGGAGCGTACGGGGCAGGTACGTGAGGATTCCGGCGGGGCCGAGAACGCCGCAGACGGACTTTTGAACAGCCTGCTATATAATAGGTCCATGTCAGGCAAGGACACACGGGAAAATTTTTATGAAGCCCCGTGTTGACATAACTCGGCCATTCTTTTATCATGGGGCAAATCAATAAAATACCGTCTTATTTTTCCTCGTATAACAAGGAACAGGTTATGCGGATAAAGATACCCATCGACCGAAATAAGATCGCAGATTTCTGCCGCAAGTGGAAAATTGCCGAGTTTGCACTTTTCGGCTCCGTCCTCCGCAATGACTTCCGGCCCGACAGCGATGTCGATGTGTTGGTCGCGTTCAAGCCGGACGCGGAATGGAGCCTGCTGGACCACATTACAATGGAAGAGGAGCTGTCGGCCATTCTCAACCGCAAGGTGGACCTGGTCAGCCGCCGGGCGATTGAATGCAGCGGGAACTGGATACGACGCAAGGCCATTCTGGAGACGGCGGAGCCCTTCTATGTCGCGGGATGACACCACGCTCCTGGACATCATTCGAGCGGCCCGGCTGACGGTTCAGTTCATTGGCAACGCGGACAAAGCCACTTTTTCAAAAGACCTCAAGACCCAATCCGCCATCCTGCACCAGTTGCTCATTCTCGGGGAAGCCGTGAAACGGCTATCGGAGGGATTTCGAACAGATCACCCGGCTTTGCCGTGGAAGGCCATTGGCGGAATGAGAGACAAACTTATCCATGAATATGATGAAGTGGATCTGGATGAAGTTTGGAGAACGGCCAA
>JACQFA010000085.1 GCA_016200255.1 Nitrospirota bacterium
CCTTCAGGAGGATTCGAATCGGTCCGTCCTCAAGGAAGATCAAGGGAAGAACGGCGGCGCAGACGGCGACCCAGATCCAGGCTTTACGGCCCATCCATGACGAATCGGAGCGGTCCGGGATCGGCTTATTCATCAAACCCTATTTTATCGCGAAGGATATAAAGCGGCCGCCGTTTCACTTCATCATACGTCCGTCCCAGATATTCGCCCATCATTCCCAGAACGATGAGCTGGACGCCGGCCAGAAACAAGACGGCCACCATGAGCGAACCCCATCCGTGCGTCGGAAAACCCAGCAGTTCGGTCTTGTCGAAGAAAAAACGCCCGAAGATCACAAAAAACCCGAAGATGAAACTCAGCACCGACACGATCAAACCGAGATAGATCGCCACGCGCAGCGGCGCGAACGAAAAAGAGGTCACCCCGTCCCAGGCCAGCTTGAGCATCTTGGCCAGCGGATATTTTGTGCCCCCGGCGAATCGTTCCGCGCGGGGATACAGGACCCCCGCCTGACGGAAGCCGATCCAGAGCGTCAGCCCGCGGACGAAGCGGTGGCGTTCGCCCAGCGATCGAAACGCCTCGACCGCCTTTCGGTCCAGCAGCCGGAAATCGCCGGCGTCCATCGGAAGATCCAGGTCTCCGATGTTCCGCATGACCCCGTAGAAAAGCCGCGCCGTTGTTCGTTTGAACCAGCTGTCCACCTCACGGCTCTCGCGCACGGCATAAACCACTTCGTACCCGTCGCGCCATTTCTCCAGCAGCCGAGGGATCGTCTCGGGCGGGTCCTGAAGATCCGCATCGATTACCACGACCACGTCCCCCTTGGCATGGTCCAGCCCGGCCGTCAGCGCGATCTGATGGCCGAAGTTTCTCGAGAACTGGAGAACCTTGATCGTCTTGTCCCACCGGGCGAGATCCGAGATGACTTTGGCCGTTCCGTCACGGCTCCCGTCATCCACGAAAATAATTTCCGAACCCGACAGACCCTGGAATTCCTTGAGAACTTCATGAAGCCGCTTATAAAATTCGGGCAGCACGGCCTCTTCATTGTAAACCGGCACCACGATGCTTAAAAACGGTTTATCCGGCGGGGTCATCTCAATCCCTTTTTCATCGTGAGACCTTTGAGAGCGATATCCATCCGGCAATGCATCCCCTCGAACCGGATCCGACTCACCGCCTCGTAGGCCCGGTCACGGGCCTGTTGAAAATCGTCGCCGACGGCCGTGACGCCCAGCACGCGCCCCCCGGCTGTGACCAACTCCCCGTCCCGAAGAAACGTTCCGGCATGAAAAACCACCACGCCCTCTTTGGATTCGGCCTGATCGATACCCGTAATCGGCCGACCGCTCTCATACGTGGCCGGGTATCCCTTGGCCGTCAGCACCACGCAGACCGAAACCTTCGGGCTCCAGAGAACTTCGATTTGATCCAGTCGGCACGACTCGAGCGCCTCAAGGATATCGACCAGATCGGTTTCAAGCCGCGTCAGAATCACCTGCGTCTCGGGATCGCCGAATCGAGCATTATACTCCAACACCTTCGGACCGTCCGTCGTGAGCATCAGGCCGACATACAAAATTCCCTGAAACGGCCGTCCCTCGCGGGCCAGACCGTCCACCGTCGGCCGAACGATCTCGCGCAGCACCTGAAGCTGCAACGCCTCCGTCAAAACGGGCGCGGGCGAATAAGCGCCCATCCCGCCCGTATTCGGGCCTTGATCCTGATCATAAACCCGTTTGTGATCCTGGGACGTGACCATCGGAATCACGGTTTTCCCGTCCGTAAAAACAAGGAAGGTTGCCTCTTCACCGTCCAGAAGATCTTCCAGGAGGAGACGGCTTCCGGCCTCGCCGAACTGCTTTCGACGAAGGATGAGATCGACCGCAAGGATCGCCTCGGTCTCGTCCTGTGCCATGATCACGCCTTTGCCAGCCGCCAGCCCGTCCACCTTCACCACGATGGGAGCGCCGTGCTCCTTGATATACCGGATCGCCGGCTCCGGTTCATCGAAAATCCGCGCATGGGCGGTGGGAATATGATGGCGCTCCATGAAGGATTTTGAAAAGGCCTTGCTGGCCTCGACTTCGGCCGCGCCCCTGGACGGCCCGATGATGCGGAGTCCGGCCTCTTTGAATCGATCCACGATACCCATCGTCAGCGGCAGCTCCGGCCCGACCACGGTCAGATCGACCGCCTTCCGTTTTGCAAATTCCAGAAGTTCATCGAGATCGTCCGTCTTGATCGGAACGCAACGCGCATTCCGGCCCATGCCGGGATTTCCGGGCGCGCAATAGAGCGCCTCCACCCTGGGACTCCGGGCCAGCTTCCAGACCAGCGCATGTTCCCGACCGCCGCTTCCAATCACAAGAATTTTCATAGGAGGAAATAGGATGTGTTCAAAACGATGTAGGGGCGGCCCTGCGTGGCCGCCCTAACAGATGCACAACCGATATTAAGAAATCCGTCAATGACGGAAGTGCCGCATTCCAGTCATGACCATCGCCAGACCATGCTCGTCCGCGGCGCGGATCACCTCGTCGTCCTTGATCGAGCCGCCGGGCTGGATCACGGCCGCAATACCGACCTTGGCGGCCTCGTCCAGACCATCGCGGAATGGGAAGAAGGCATCCGAGGCCATCACCGTCCCGGCCAGCGGGGACTGGGCCTTCATGGCCGCGAGCCTCACCGAATCCACGCGGCTCATCTGGCCGGCGCCGATCCCGATCGTCCGGCCCGGCCTCGCGTAAATAATGGCGTTGGACTTGACATGCTTGCAGACGATCCAGGCAAAGGCCAGTGCGTCGTATTCGTCCTCGGTGGGCTTGCGCTTCGTCACGACCTTCAGCTTCCTCACATCCTCGATCCGGCCCAGGTCCCTATCTTGAAGGATCAAGCCTCCGACCACCCGTTTCATATCCATTCCGCTCCGCCGTTCCCGAGATTCCTTGAGGGAGGTGCCCACATCGAGCAGCCGGAGATCTTTTTTCTTTTTGAAAATATCGAGTGCGCCGCGTTCAAAACCGGGGGCGATCACGATCTCCACAAAGATCTTCGCGATCGCTTCGGCTGTTTCGGCATCCACCGGGCGGTTGAAGGCGATCACGCCGCCGAAGGCCGAGACGGGATCGGTGGCCCGGGCCATCGTATAGGCCTCCAGCAGGGACTCCCCGACCGCCACGCCGCACGGATTATTGTGCTTGATGATGACGGCCGCCGTCTCGTCGAACTCCTTCGCCAGCTCCAGACCGGCATTGGCATCCAGAAAATTATTGAAGGACATCGCCTTTCCGTGCAGCTGTTTGGCCGTTGAGATTGACGCTTCGGTCGTCTGGAACTCACGATAGAACGCCCCTTGTTGATGCGGATTTTCACCGTAACGGAGATCCCCGACCTTCTCGAACTGCATCGTGAAGATGCCGGGAAACCGCACCCGCTCGGCGTCCTGCGTACGGCCCTCAAGATAGGTCGAAATCACGCTGTCGTAACGGGCGGTATGCAGGAAGACTTTTTTCGCCAGCGCCAGCCGGGTTTCTACCGAGACCGATCCGTTGCCGGTTCGAATCTCGTCCAGGACTTTGGGGTAATCATGGGGGTCCACGATGACCGTCACATGTTCGAAATTTTTAGCCGAGGAACGAAGCATCGCCGGGCCGCCGATGTCGATATTTTCGATCGCCTCTTCGAAGCTGCAGTCCGGCTTGGCGACCGCGGCCTCGAACGGATAGAGGTTGACCGCCACGAGGTCGATCGGCTCCAGGCCGTGCTGCTTCATCTGGGCCATGTGCGACGGATCATTGCGCCGCGCGAGCAGCCCGCCGTGAATTTTAGGATGGAGCGTCTTGATCCGACCGTCCAGCATTTCCGGAAATCCGGTGAATTTGGCCACGTCCTTGACCGGAATGCCCGCCTCCTTCAAGGCTTTGGCCGTCCCGCCAGTCGACAGGATCTCGATCCCCATCGCGGCAAGTCCCCTGGCAAATTCGACCACGCCGTCCTTTTTGGACACGCTGATCAAGGCCCGCTGAATCTTCATCCCACCCTCTTGAGCATTTTCATTTTATCCCAAGCTGTACCAAAAACGCAAACTGATTGCGATGATCCCCAGTGCAACCGCCAGCGCGGTTCCATCCTCGCTGTTTTCGTAAAACCATTTCCAGTCCCACCATCCCGTCCCGCGTTTCGCGTACGGACGGATATTCGGCAGATAATCCGGAACGGCAAGATCGTAATCGACCCAGGCCTGGCCGAAATGCTCGCGCAGCCGGTCTCCTTCTCTCTTTTTCTTGAACGGGGCGTAATAAACGAAGAAAACCGCCAGACCGATCAGTAGGAGATAGGGATTCCGGGCCATCAGACAGAAGCCGATCAGTATCAGGAGCGTCCCGAGATAGAGCGGATTTTTTACGTAGGCGTATGGCCCGGTCGTCGTAACTTCCTTTGTTTTCTTCAGATGGCCGGCGGCCCAGATCCGGAGCGCCTCCCCGGTCAGCACGATCGCCAGACCCGACAGAAACCAGGCCAGCATCGGTCGCGCAAAAATCAAGAGAAGAACCAAGGCCAGATAGATCGGAACGGTTTTCAGTGTCACGCGCTTGATTCGCGCGGCTAAGGGTGTCGCCACAACATTTTCTCCGATTAAAAAGTGACGGTAGAATACCAGATGGGCGACGGAATTTCAAGGAGGAAATGGACGAGGAAGGTTGACAATACGAGAAGGCTTCGTATCATTCCTGTCGATTTTCAATCATGGTAAAGAGATTCTGCTCCTCGATCATGATATGTTCATCGATCCGGCGGACAAGGTGGGCTCCGCTTTCCTTGATCCGCGCGGCGGGTACCGGCGAGGGCGCGCCGGCAAAAAGTTCCTGAAAATTCCGGGCTTCGGCCAGGATTATCTCGTCCTGGGCCTCCACCATCCGGACCTGCCATTGATGGGCCTCCGGGTTGCGCTTTCGGAGGATCGGGAAGAGCTCTCTCGCCTCCAATTCACCATGGACCGCGAGCAATTCAATCAGCGGGTCAATGAACCCACGAAACTTCTCCTGAAAGGCCCGACTCACGGGGTTCTTGAGACCCGTGATCATCTTTGCCATCTCCCCGGTCATCGCATTGAGCCGCCGATGTTCATCGACGAGCCTTTCGATCAGATTCGCCATCATAATCCTCGCGCATTCGTATCGGCTAACATCAAGGATGATGCGGCAGGACAAGAATAGTATACAAGAAGTGGAATAAAAGCTCAAGAGATTGACTATCTCATGCGGCGTTCCGGACCGAAGACGTCGCGGAGTGAATCGCCGAGAACGTTGAAGGCGACGATCGTCAAGAAAAGAACGAGGCTTGGAAATAGAATCAGATGCGGATAGAACTTCATCGCGCTCCAGCCTTCGTTTGCCATGCTGCCCCAGCTCGCGAACGGCGGGGCGATCCCGAGACCGATGAAGCTCAAGGTCGACTCGGCCAGTATCGCGGCCGGAATGCGGAAGGTCAACGTGACAATCAGTACGCCCAGCGTATTCGGAAGAATATGCAGGAAGAGAATCCGGCGGTGCGGGGCCCCGACCGCGCGAGCGGCCTCGACGTAACTGAACTCCCGAAGTTTTAAAACCTCTCCGCGGATGATCCGGGCCACGGTCACCCAGCTCACGAGACTCAAGGCCAGAAAGATTCCGAACACGCCCCGACCGATCGTGACGGTGATCAGTATGATCAACAGGAGATCCGGCAATGAATAGACCAAATCCACGAACCGCATCAGAAGGTTGTCCATCTTTCCGCCGAGATAACCCGAGACGGCGCCATAGACCGTGCCGAACAGAACGGCGAATGCGGCCGTGAAGATCCCGACGGACAACGACATCCGCGCGCCGTAGAGAAGTCGGGAGAAGAGATCACGCCCCAGACGATCCGTCCCCATCCAATGCTGCACGCCAGGGCCCTGGAGAATCGAATGGGTGTCCTGGAGGTCGAACGGATAGGGCGCCAGCCACGGCGCGGTCAACGCCGCAAGGCAGATCAACAAAATAAATCCGCCGCTGATTGCGATTCTAGGATAGGATCGAAAGAAACGCACCACGTCACCTAATTGTTTTTAATTCTCATCCGTGGATCAATCCAGTTATACACCAGATCAACCACGATATTTGCCGCAACGATCAGTACGGCATAGACCAGCGTGACGCCCATGATCAACGGATAGTCCCGGTTCGTCACGGCCGTGATAAAATGCCGTCCCATGCCCGGAATCGAAAAAATGAATTCGACCACGAAGGAACCCGTCACGAGCGTGGCCGTTAACGGACCCAGAAAAGAGACAACGGGTGTGATCGAATTCTTGAGCGCATGTTTGAGGAGGGCCTGCCGCTCACTCAAACCTTTGGCCCGTGCCGTCCGTATGAAATCCTGATGGAGGACCTCCAGCATACTGGATCGCGTGAGTCTCGCGATATAGGCCGTCGGAAGCAGCGCCAGCGTAACGGCCGGAAGTACGCCGTATCGCCATCCCTCCCACAGCGCCGCCGGAAAAAGATGAACCCGGTAACTGAAGATCATGATCAGGAAGGTTCCGAGGACGAAACTGGGGAACGAGATTCCGGCCATGGCGAGGAGCATGCCGGCATGATCCAGCCACGAGCGCGGCCGTGCGGCCGCGAGGGTCCCGGCGCCGACGCCGACGATCACCGAGATCAGAACGGCCCAGAGGCCGAGCTGCATCGAGACCGGAAAAGTATCACGGATGATATCGTTCACGCTCCGTCCGATATATTTATAGGACGGCCCGAAATCCCCCCGAAGAAGGTCTTCAAGATAATACAGGTACTGCGTCAAGACGGGTTGATCCAGATGATATTTTGCATCCACGTTCGCCTTGATCTCGGGCGGCAGCGGCTTTTCCTGATCGAACGGTCCGCCGGGCACGAGATGCATCAGTACAAAGGTGGCCGTGGCGACCAGCCACAACACCGGGATGCCCCAGGCCAATCTCCGAATGATGAAGCGGATCACGGCTTCTCCAGACGAACGGCTTTCAATGTGAGCAGTTCCAGCGCGTTGATTTGAAGCCCCCGGACATACGGTTTGACGACCCAATTTTGGGTCGCCACGAAGAGCGGCATGATCGCCGCGTCCGTCTCGAGCAAAATCCTCTGCGCTTCGTCATAGCCCGCCTGTCGCCGGGCCGGGTCGGGATCGGCCGCGGCCGACCGAATCAACCGGTCATAGCGGTCATTTTTCCATCGGCCCCGGTTATTGCCGCTGGTCGAGGTGAAAAGATTCATGAAGTTATCCGGGTCGGGATAGTCCGCTCCCCACCCCAGCCGGAACAACGGCGGCGGATCGGTCAGAAGACGATTGAGATAGACCTTCCATTCCTGATTGTCCAGCAGCACCTCAAGACCCAGGTTCCGTTTCCATTGGGCCTGGAGATTCTCGGCGATCAGGCTGTTCTCCGGACCGGTATTGAAGACCGCCGTAACGGTTGGGAAGCCATGGCCGCCGGGATAACCGGCCTCGGCCAGAAGTTTTCGGGCCGCACCGGGATCGAACGGCAGGCCGATCGCGGAATTGTGGTAAGGCATCCCGGGCGGGATCCAGAAGGAGGACGGGATCTCACCACGTTTCAGTATCGCCGGAAATTCCCGACGATCGATCGCCATCGAAAAAGCGCGGCGGACGCGTGGATCCGTAAAGGGCGGCTTTAGAACATTAAAACCGTAATAATAACCGCGGAGCAGCGGCGCCGTGAAATAGTCGGGGTTTCCCCGGTATGCGGCGATCGCCTCGGGCGGCAGGTTGGCCATTTCAAGATCGCCGGTCTCATACAACGTCAAGGCCGTCGTGGATTCGTTGACGACGAACATCGTCACCTTCCCAAGCGCCGGGAGCGGGCCGAAATAATACGGGTTCGGACGCAGTGTCAATTTGTATTCATGCCGCCATTCGTCCAGCATGAAAGGCCCGTTGGTTACGATATTCTCCGGCTCGGTCCAACGCTCGCCGAATTTCTCGACGATGTCCCGGCGCATCGGGAAGGTGACCATGAAGGTGGCGATGCTCGGAAAGAAAACAATCGGCTTTCTCAGCCGGACTTCCAGCGTCCGGTCGTCCAGTGCGCGGACCCCGACCGAGTCCGGATCGCTCACCTTCCCGGTGTTGTAGTCTTCGGCACCTTCAATGTCGTAAAGGAAATAGGCGTACTCGGCCGCGGTTTTTGGATTCAGAAGTCGTTTCCAGGAATACTCGAACTCTCCGGCCGTCACCGGCTTTCCATCGCTCCAACGGGCGTCCTCTCGCAGATGGAAAAGATAAACACGGCCGTCGCGTGAAACATCCCAGGATCGGGCCGCGGCCGGTCGGGGCCGGAGTTGTTCGTCGTATTCCGTCAACCCTTCCATCAGATTGATCAGCACGGTGAAGGAGACGCTGTCGGTCGCGAGATTCCAGTCCAGGGTCGGCGGCTCGTTCGAAAGCGTCATTCGAAAGGCCGGAGGATCCGAAGTCGGGGGCGCGTTTACAGCCGGACGGATGAACAGCACGGCAAGTCCCAGAACCAGTCCGGCAATAACGGCCCACCTGATCACGATTCGATTCACGGCGATTGATCATCATGAAGGATTGAAAAGCCGCGGTTGATTATATATGATGGCGATTCAAAATACTATTCGGAGACCATCCCATGAAGCCCGCCGTCTTTTTGACACGCATGCTGCCGTCGCCCGTGATGCATCGGCTGAAAACGCTGTTCGATCTGAAATACAATAACCACGACCGCCCGCTGACGAAAACGGAGTTGGTTCGAGGGATGCGCGGAAGGCCGGCGCTGATCTCGATGCTCTCGGACCCGATCGATGCCGGGGTGATCGAAAGCAATCCCCGTCTGAAGATCATCGCCAACTACGCCGTCGGAACTAATAACATCGACCTCAAGGCGGCTTCTTCAAGAGGAATCATCGTGACCAACACGCCAGGCGTGCTCACGGACGCCACGGCCGATCTCACCTGGTCGTTGATCCTGACGCTGGCGCGTCGCGTCCCGGAAGGCGATCGTCTTGTGAGAACCGGACGGTGGACGGGCTGGGACCCCACCCAGCTTCTGGGGACGGATCTCAACGGAAAGATTCTGGGGATCATCGGAATGGGACGAATCGGCCGGGCCGTCGCCCGGAGGGCGGTTGGATTTGGAATGCGGCTGATCTATCACAACCGCCGGCGTTTGCCGGTCCGCGTTGAGAAAAAGATCAATGCATCCTACCGGCCGCTCTCCCGTTTGCTGGCCACGGCCGATATCGTCAGTCTGCATATCCCGCTCACGCCCGAAACACACCATTTGATCAATCGCCGGGTATTGGGCCGGATGAGGAGCACGGCGCTTCTCATCAATACGGCGCGGGGTCCCGTGGTGGACGAGAAGGCGCTGGCGGACGCATTAAAACATGGAAAAATCGCCGGCGCCGGGTTGGATGTGTTCGAGGACGAACCGGCCGTTCAGAAAGGCCTGATCACCCTGCCCAATGTCGTCCTCCTTCCCCATCTCGGCAGCGCCACGATCGAGACAAGGACAAAAATGGGATTCATGGTGATCGAGAATATTCAGAGCGTCTTAAGAGGGAAACCGGCGCCCGACGCGGTCAACCGTCGACCCTTGAAGGAACCCGCAACAGCAGGAGCGGAGTAACCCTGCCCTTGCTATTTCGTCACCAGTTTTAAATCAATGGCAATTTCACGGATCATGTCGTGATCGATGCGATCTTTCTTGCGAAGGTATCCTTCGAGGAGGGCGTTGTCGCAGAGGGTGTTGATCAAACGGGGCATTCCTTTCGCGTATTGATGAACCGCCGAGTAGGCCGTTTTTGTGAAGAGCTCCTTCTTGCAGCCGGCGATCTGAAGACGGTATTTCATGTAATCTTCCGTGGCCTCTTCCGTAAAGGCCGAAAGGTGGTAACGTATCGCCACCCGCTGCCTTAACGGTTCATCCAGCGCAAGATGCTGGTCTATCTCCTCCAGCCCGAATAAAATGAAGGTGATTAATTTGTGACCGTCGAGCTCGATATTTAAAATTCCACGAAACTCTTCCATTACCTCCTTGGTCTGGAGCATCTGGGCCTCGTCGATCAGAACCACGGCCTTTTTCTTTTTGTCATGAATCTCGGCGAGGCGGTTGTATAACTGGCTCAGTAGATCCGTTTTCGCCTCGGCCGGTTTATCCACGCCCAGCTGGACCGCAATCCTGCGAAGAAGCCATTCTGATGTGACCGCGCCGTGAATCACGATCAGAAGCGCCGACTCGTAACTGTTTTCATTCAGCTCATCCAGAAGCCTTCGGGCCAACGTCGTCTTACCGGTCCCGATGTCCCCGACCAGCAACGCCAGTCCTTTCCGTTGCTCGGCCGCATACTTGAGCCGGATCAAGGCCTCGGCATGCTGTTTGCTATTGTAATAGAAGCGGTTGTCGACCGAAATCGAGAAGGGCTCTTCTTTCAGATTGTAATGCTCAAGATAGCTCATCGCGCGGATTTGTCCTTAGAGGTAGGATATACGATCCTTTTTCTTTGCATTCTCTTTTACGCCGGCTTTGGCGCCTTTTGACTGGGCCCCGGGCGCGGACTCGCCGAAAACCCGTTCCATCATGGCATCCACGTCTTCGTCTTCCTGCTCGATGGCCTTGGTCGCTTTAATTTTTTGTTTTGGTTTACCGAGGAGGCCTTCCAGGTTTTCGATGCGCTGCACCACATCCTTAAAATTCCGGTCCGAACGGGCAATCAGATTGAACAGCTCCAGCGCCTCGTCCATGCGCGATTCCTTTTCACACAGAGAGGCCAGATCATAGCGCAGCCAAAGGCCCTGGGCATCATCGCATCGCGCATCGGACAGGGCCCGTTCCAGAATTTTGATCGCATCCCGATTGTTCCCGTTTTCCTGAAGGCAGGCGGCCAGCATATTGGAGGCATCAATGAACCGATCCGGACCGTTCATCGCCTGTTTGAACTCAACGATCGCCTCGGTCAAAAGCCCCATTTCCTTATAGGCGATCCCCAGATTATAGTGGGTCTCATAATCGATATCATCCGAAACCTGTTCTGCGTCTTTCTGGAACTCCGAGAAAATACTGTCCAACTGCTCGCTGACCGAGGCTTCATCCGATGAAACATTCGACACAGGTATTTTAACATTTTCTCTAGGTTCTTCATCCAAAATACCTGATAGGTCAATGAATTCTTCATTTGATCCCTTCGAAGTAGAGCTTGGTTTACCGGGCTTCTTTACCGGAGCCTCATCCTCTTTTAGAAGCGCCTCCAGATCAATCGTCCCGTCCGCTTCGGATGGTTTGGCGCCGGCCGGGCCGGCCGTCTCAAGCGATTCCTCCGGCTCCCCGCCCATAAACGGGGCAAAGGATTTTTCCAGCTCGTCATCCAGCATCTGCTCATCGGTAGATTTCTTTTTAGCCGGCTCCGGTGTTTTTGGTTTTTGAATCGAAGCCGGAGTTTGCTCTTTGGGTTTCGATGACGGTCGGGCGGCCGATGCGGCGGTTTGAATCTCCTTGGCCTTTTGAGCTTCGCGGGCCTTCATCTCTTTTTCGAGCGCTTCCTCGGCTGTGATCGTTTCCAATTTTTCCAGGGCCGCCGGGTGATCCTGCTGCAGCGCGAGGATGAGTTCATACATCTTCTTCGCTTCATCTCGAAGCCCCTGCTGACGGTAGGAATCGGCCTCGGCCATCTGCTCGGAAACATCCTCTTTTTGTTGAAGCGAACCGGATGAGATTTCGGCGTGGGTCGCTTCCTGAGCGACGGCCTCTTGACCCGGACGGTCGCCCACCGGAGAGGATTGGGGGATTTTAAGTGCAACCGGCTCTTCTTCCAAGATCGCTTTCATGCGACCGCTGTCGAGGATCAGCGCCAGATCCGAGACCTCTCGAACGCGCGGATTCTTCGGGTCAAGGGCCTTCGCCTCCGCCAGCACGGCCGCCTGGCGCTCCGGATCACCGGACTTTTTATAAATCTCCATCAGACGGAAGCATTCTTCGACGGCCTTCTCGGTTTGCCCTTCGTTTTTGTAGATCTCCTTCAATTGTTGATGGGCCGTTTCATTTTCAGGATCCATTGCGAGAACCTGCTGGAGCTGCTCAACCGCCTTGACCGATAAACCGTACTTCAAATAGACCTCGGCCTCCGTGAAAAGGCTGTTGAGTGCGGCCTGATCCAGTATCGGCGCCGGCCCGGCCGGGGATGAAACGGCTTCGGTGGCGGATTCCTGTAAAGCGGCCGACGGCGCGGATGATGTCGGCGCGGGCTCCACGGCGGCTTCGGACGTTCGGGCCGTTTCAAGAGGAATAATAATATGAGGCCGAGATATTTCAGTGGTTTCAAACGTATGTCGCAGCCGTCGAACATCGCGGTGTTGTGGTTCCAGCGTTTTGATCTTTGTGTACAGATCTTTGGCCAGTGCCGTTTCTCCGGAAACCAGGTAGTCATCAATCACATGGGCATAAGCAGAGACGGCCAGATGCGGGTTGTTCCCTCGGTCATATACCTCTGCAAGCTTCAAATGGGCCTCGACCCGGTCCGGATCCGTTTCGAGATAATCCTTCATTAATTTTCCGGCCTGACCGTACTCGCTCCTCACCACATACTGGTCCGCAGCCTTCTTCAGCTGTTCAAAGGCTTCGTCTTTATTTCCTGACTTCAAAAGAACGGTTCCGAGTCTGCAAGGTCCCGCCGGATCATCGGGATCCAGTTTCATGAACTCACCCAAAAGCCGGCGGGCCTCGTCTAAAAGACCTTTCTCGATTGCGCCGTCGATTTGGGGAAGTAGAAGCTCTTTGGATGAAGACTCCGGCTTGGAAGGGACATCTTGAGAAACAGACGGCTGTCCCATCAATTTTCTGGCGGCCTCGTTCTTCGGGTCCAGTTTTAGAATCCGTTCACAGAGGGCCTCGGCGTCTTTCGACCGGTTGCTCTGAAGATAGGACTCGGCGACCTTTGAAAATTCATCAATCGCCTGCTCCTGGAATCCCTCCTTCAAACACAGATCGGCAAGCTTCAAACGGATCGCCGTATTGGACGGATCGAGGTTGGCTATCTTGCGGTAGACTTCCAGCGCTTCCCTGACATTCCCCTCATGAGAATACTGCTTGGCGGCCGTGAGATAGTCTTCAATGGCGTTCCCGGTCAGACCGCGTTCGGAATTGAGATCGCCAAGTTTAATCAGGATGTCAAGGCGTTGCGGTACAAGCTTGATCAGTTTTTTATAGATGGCGATCGTTTTGAGGGAGAATCCGGCGGCATGGAACACCTCCGCCCCTTTGAGGTAGGCTTCAACCGCTCTCGAGAGCTCGTTTTTCTTGAGTAAAAGATCTCCGATGGTGTTATAAATATTTCCATCATTCGGCGATTCAGAGATCAGTTTCTGCCATTCTTCAATCGCCTTGTCAAGCTGCCCTTTCGTCATAAAACGCTGGGCATTTTGAAGGATCGTCGCTTTATCGGCCAATTTGAACCTCGGAAGACAATTTTTCTAAAGAATACCAAATGTTAGTATATAAGTCAACCCATCCGAAACTATATTTTCGTTGCAGATAGAGGAAGGCCTATCCGCAGTGGCGGATAGGCCTCGAAGTAGGTCGGATATTATTTCTTCTCGGATGATTGGTCCAAAGGTTTTTGGGGTTCAGACCCCGGGGGTTTGCTGTAACAACCGGCCAGGACGAAATTCGCCAATAGAAACACAATGATCAATGGAAGGATGCTTCTCTTCATAAACACCTCCTTGCGGTACAAACGGCAACCCGCCTGCCGATGGCAGTCAGGTTAAGCAGACAGTCGCACAACATTAGTCGCCTGCGGCCCCTTGGCACCGTCCACGACATCGAACTCAACCGCCTCCCCTTCTTTCAGTGTCTTAAACCCGTCACCCTGTAACGCGGAATAATGCACAAACACATCCTTGCCGTCTTCCACTGTGATGAACCCGAATCCCTTCCGGTCGTTAAACCATTTCACCGTTCCTTTACTTTTCACAATGTCCCCCTTTCTTCCGGCGGATCGTCCCTATAATAAAAAACCGCGGAGCATGACACCCCGCGGTCCCATTGAAATCATTCGCCTCATTTTCGTCTGAAAAATACAACGCCAGTCTCGTCGTTATCAACACGACAACGGAACAACAAATATCACAGTCATTCAGGCTTGTCAAGAATTTTTAGCCTCAAAAAACCATGGATAACAATTAATGAACGATCTAAGCCCGGATGCCCCCGGATTCGGTTTTATCATTCACTGGCATGCCTACGTCTTTACAATTCCATGGAATTCCTTTATAAGAGAACTGTATGGGAAAGCTCATCGACCGCTACATCTTTCGCGAACTAATGACCCCTTTTCTGCTGACCCTCTCATCATTGATGATGATCCTTCTCATTGAACAGATGGTGCAGTTGACGGAGCTCTTCCTCAACAAAGGGGTTTCGCTCACCACGGTCGCCAAGATTTTCATCTATCTCCTTCCCGCCTTTCTGGTGATCGCCATTCCCATGGGGGTATTAATCGCGACGATCATCAGCTTCTCCCGCCTGACGGCCGATCAAGAAATCACGGCCTTCATGGCCGGCGGGGTCAGCCTTTCGCGGCTGACCGTTCCGGTTCATCTGTTTACGGCATTGGCGTTTGGATTGACCTTCAGCCTGTCGGTCTGGGCGCAACCGTCGGTCGGCCCCTCCATGAAATCGGCCGCCATGGATATTCTGAAGCAGGAATTCTCTCTGGGATTGGAGCCCGGCATTTTCAATGAACCGCTGGAAAACATTATGATCTATGTGGACGAGATGCCGACATCGACACAACTCAAAGGCATCGTGATTTATGATCTCCGGGACGCCGGACAGCCAGCCTTGATCCTGGCCCAGGGAGGAATGATCCTCAATGATCCGGCCTCGGACCTGGTCGGCCTTCGGTTGACAAACGGCAGCCAGCATCGCAAAAGCGGAAACCCACCCCGGTATCAGTGGATCACTTTTGGACGTTACGAGTTTCGGCTGGATCTGGCCGCGGCCGTCAAACACGCATCCGGAGAGGGTGACCCGGCGCTGAACATTCAGCAGATTAAAACGAAGCTGGCCGGTGCGCAGCCGCTGGAGCGCCGGGAGTTGAGAACATTGGAAGAGCATTATAAAACCTATGCCTTCCCGTTCGCCTGCCTGATTTTCGGAATGATCGGGATCCCCCTGGGGCTCGCCATTAAACAGGGCGGCCGCCTCGGCGGCTTTGCCCTCGGGATCGCCATGGCCCTGATTTATTACCTGTTCATGATTATCGCGGATTTTCTGGTCACCTCGCGGTTTATCACGCCGCTGATCGCCGCCTGGCTGCCCAACCTGATCATGGCCGTCGTGGCGGTTATTCTCGTCGTGGGATCCAGCAGCGGCCTGTTCACTCGATGGTTTCAATTTGGGGGTCGATAGCCGATAAGCGCGCCATGTCTATTCTAGTCAAATACGTCCTTCGCGAGTACCTGAAAATCCTCGCGCTTTGCCTGGCAATGCTGCTCCTGGTCTATCTCGCCATCGACTTCTTCGGCAAGATCGGCCGGCTGGTCCAGGAGAACGCCCCCTTTTCAATGATCATTTTGTATTTCGGACTGAAAATTCCAAAGATCATTTTCGATGTCACGCCGGTCGGGATACTGATCGCCGCGCTGATCGTCCTGGGCCTCCAGTCCCGGCATAACGAGATCGTGGCGATAAAAAGCAACGGCATCAGCCTTTTCTATGCCACCTCGCCGATTCTGATTTTGGCGTTCTCCCTCAGCCTGATCCTCAGCGCGGGCAACCTTTCCCTGATCCCGCTCACCCAGCAAAAGGCCGACTTCGTGCGCGCTGTAAAAATCAGAAAGATCGAGGAACAGTCCTATTACGGTCAAAGCTGGCTCTGGTTGCGCGACGGACGCAATGTTTTCCTCAATATCGGTTTCGCGGATTCAATACACAACGTGCTGCACGATGTCGCTCTGTACAAACTGCGAGACGACTTCACGCTGGAAGAAAACATCGAGGCCAAACGGATTCAATATGAAAACGGGGTCTGGATGATGTATGAAGGCACGATCCGGCGGTTTTCCATGGACGGTGCCATGACTGAAAAAACATTCGAAAAGGAGCCGGCCGAGCTGCAACGAAAACCGGCGGATTTCAAGGGAATGGATGTGGATACCGAAAAAATGAAATTTACCGAGCTGCGGAAATATATCAATCGCCTGGACAAAGACGGCTACGATGTGGATCGGTTCCGGGTCGATCTTTACAGCAAGATTTCGCTTCCGTTCGTCAACTTTGTCATGACCCTGATCGCAATCCCCTTCGGGCTCGTTCCAACAAGATCGCGGGGCATCGCACGCGGGGTCGGGGTCAGTTTATTCATCGGCAGCTGTTACTGGATCATCCATTCCATCGCGCTTTCGATGGGCCATGCCGGTTTGATCCCGCCGCTCCTGGCCAGCGGATTCGCCAACCTGCTCTTCCTTTCGGTCGGGCTCTACCTGTATCTCGGAATCCGGCAATAATATATTTTTGACGGGGCGCGTGCCTTTCGCCCGCCTATTTCTTGATCAGCCGCTTCAGATAGAAAAATCGCGCGTTGTGGAATCCGGCCAGCAGGAGAAAGACGGCCGAGAGGACGTTTAATTTTGGAATATAGATCACGACCAGGAAGATGAAAACGGCCCATCCGAGGAAGTACAGGTAAGGCACGGCCCAGCGGCCCGCATGTTCGACGGCAACGGGGTCCCCGATCTTTTTGATCTTTTTAATCTGGCCGGACAGTCTCAACTCAGTGCGCCGCATTCGGTCGGCGAAATAGTCCGGATGTGATTTATAAAGATAGTGCTGATAGGCCGCTTGGAAAAGACCCAACGCCAGACCGGCGCCGAGCAGAACCAAGCTGTGCGTCAAAAGCTCCACCATCGGCCGGCCCTTGATTATCAGATAGACCACGCCCCCGTAACCCAGGATCAGCGAAATCAACCCGATCAGCGCGGACGACTGTACCAGCGAGTTTTTCAGATACCGGACGGCCTGTTGATGTTCCTGTTCGGCTTTTTTAACCGTTATGAATTTCGGCATCGGGGGGATTCGGAGAGTCAGGCTCCTCGGTTTCTTCCTCGCTTTTATCGTCCGCTTCGATCCGATACTTTCCCATGGACCAGTTGCCCAGATCGGTCAACCGGCAGCGTTTGGAACAAAACGGCCGAAACGGGTTGGTCTCCCACTCCACCGATTTCTTACAGATGGGGCAAGGACGGCTCATAAGGGAATTATACGGGAACAGCCGGCCTGTTGCAATGGCCTCGATGCCAACCCCGCCATTAACGCTGCCAGAGCGTTTCCGGTTCCCGCTGTGCTTGGCCGATCCACCGTGCCAGTACGAAAAAGGCGTCGCTCAGGCGGTTGAGGTACTTTGGGATCTCCGAATCGATCCTTTCCATGCGGCTCAACCGAACGCAAAGCCGCTCGGCACGACGGCAAACGGTCCGGGCCAGATGAAGCATCGCCGTCACCGGGCCGCCGGTCGGCAGAATAAATTCCTCCAAGGGTTTGAGATTCTTTTGACAGGCGTCCATCAATTTCTCAAGATGCCGGATCTCTTCGGGGGAAATCTTCGGCATCTTCTTAAATCGCTTCTGATCCTTCGGCAGCGTCGCAAGTAGCCCGCCGATATCAAACAGCCGGTTTTGAATCCGATGCAGTTCGGCTTCGAGCGTCCGGGCCTGGGGCAGCCGCTTCGTGAGCGGCCGATTAAAGGCACGCACTAGGCCGATCACGGAGTTTAATTCGTCGATCGTTCCATAAGCCTCGATCCGAGGATGGTCTTTCGAGATGATCTGTCCGCCGGCCAGGCGCGTCTTCCCTTTATCGCCGGTTCGCGTATAGACACGAGTAATTCTCATGCGTCCTCCCGCAATGCATTAAAGAAGATTACCACACACATCCGGATCGGCGCCACCCAACCCCCTTTTAAGCAATGTCAACCGCGGACAACGCAGGAAACCACGATCTATTTCTTACACATCTTGAGCCCGGCCATGATTCCATCCGAGACGATCCGACCGAAGAGTTCACCCATCTTGGTATGCGTGCCGCAGTATTGAACCGGACGTCCGTGGCCCGAAACAATCGCAGTGCAGTCCGTCCCTGTCCCGGTGGCGGGATTGGAAGAAACGCGGCTTTGGATTCTGGATCCCAGTAGGATCGCCGTCTTGGCCTCGGTGGACACCTGAACAGCCTCGACCATGGCCGGGTCTGATAGGCGGGCGTTTGTAATCAGGATCATATTGATCGTGCCGATGGGGCGATCTCCGTCCGGTTCCAAATCCGTCGCGGAATCTCCCGCCCTGACGGCGTTCCCCACCCCAACCGTAAAAAATCCCTCGACCCACAGGTCCTTAAAGTCTTGGCGGAGCACAACCAGCTTTTTCGGAATATTCACCGCGGTCATCAGACCCACACCGACTCCTTCCAACCCCAATGGCCGAATCCGAGTTTCAAGATAGAGCGCCGGATGTTCGCGAAGCTTAAGACGAAGATCCGGATTGTTGATGGCAACGTCTTTCCGGATCCAGTGATTGAGGATGAAGGAGGCATTGAGAAAACCTCCCCCCAACACGGCCGAGGAAAGCACCCGCCGGGGAGTTTGGAATCGGATGAGGAGAGCGTCGGAAATCAGGCGAAAATCGGTATCCATCGGCATCATCACAGTTCCATGAAGGGAGCGGCGATCGTGATCAAGAGAAGCACAAGGACCTCGATCAGTTCATTGAGCGCTCCCAAAGCATCTCCTGTTAGACCCCCGATTTTAAATTTAAGGTAACGGAGAAAAAGAAAAACAAATAGAAAGACCGGCAAAAGGGCCAGCAGACCGGGCCCTTTAAAAATGATCCACGCGAATCCCATGGTGATACCGGTCGAACCGATAAACCATGGCCGGCGGATCTGTCCAATAAACGGCTTCGCCGTTCCTTCTTCTCTGGCATACCGGCCTGAAAAGGCGGCCAGGACCATGGCCCATCGGCTTAGCACCCCCATCATGAGAAAAGAACGGAGCCATCCTTTATGAATGACTTCAAGAAAGAGGGAATACTTTAGGAGCAGTATCATCACCAGACCCATTACTCCAAAGGCGCCGACATGACTGTCCTTCATCACGGATAAGATCCGTTCCCGGCCTCCCCCGGCCGCCAGGCCATCACACAGATCCGCCAGCCCGTCGAGGTGAAGCCCTCCGGTCAGCAGGATCGAGACGGTGAGAAGAACGGCCGATAGAGGTCCGGGAGATAAAATCGGCGAAAGCCACTGCGTTATCGCCATCAAGAGAAACCCGATCATGAAACCCACAACGGGGAAGAAAAGGGTTGAGCGGGCCAGATCCTCATCCGATGCCGCCATGCGGCGGTTCAGAGGAAGGGCCGTTAAAACAGTCACGGCCGTGAAAAGACCTTTCATCCCTTGGCCTCACGTCGGAGCGGCGGCGCGGCTTCTTGAGAGAATAACTCGGCCGGCCGGCCCCATGAATCTTGATAGACCAACCCCTTCAGAGGAATCCGGGACTTCCACCCCGCCTCTTCGAGCATGGGCCTGGGTCCAAATTCCACCGGGTAACCGATACAGAGATAGGCCACAAGCCGGACTCCCCGCGGAAGATGAAGGAGTCTTTCAACGGCCGGTCTGTCAAGCAGACTGACCCAGCCGATTCCGATCCCTTCGGCGCGGGCGGCCAGCCACATGTTCTGGATCGCCAGGCAGGTGCTGAACAGATCCGTTTCCGGCATCGGCGCCCGTCCCAGAACAAAGGGAGCGTCCCGTCTCCGGTCACAGGTCACCGCGATATTCAGCGGGGCTTCCAAGATGCCTTCCAGTTTCAACCCGCGATAGAGCTTTTTCCTTTCCGGATCGGTCAGCTTGCCCGGTTCTTTATTGTTCATTTGCTCAAACAGGGCCTTCACCCGGCGCCGGATCTCCGGCGAGGCGATCAGGATAAAGTTCCAGGGCTGCATCAATCCGACCGATCCCGCTTGGTGCCCTGCATCTAAAATGCGCATCAACACCTCTTTGGGGAGGGAGTCCGGCAGGAATCGGCGGATGTCCCTCCGTTTGTAAATCGCCTCATAAACCCCCTTTCGCAATAAATCCGGAAAAGCATTATTTGAATGATTCATCTTATTCCCTTGCCGGTTCGGACCTCCGACTCTCAATGGCAGTAGTTCGGGCTGGCCGCCCCCAGGATCGTCACCCCCCATGGAGAACGGCCGACATCGGCGATTCTCTTCACTTGATCGGATGCGGAATCGATCACATAAACCGAATCATCCGTTGATGAAGCGACATAGACTTTCATGCCGTCGGCCGTGGTGGCGGCGGTCTCCAGGGCGATATTCAATCCGAGTTTCAGCCGATTTATTTTTTTGAATGTCGTCATATCATAAACATAGACGGCGCCGCCGCTGATCACGTAAGCCTTCTTTCCACCCCGGGTAAAATTGATTCCGGTCATCTTCGGCCCCCCCTGCAGGGTTGTGACCACCTCTTGGGTCTTGGTCCTGATGACGGAGATCGTCTCATCCCCATTATTGGGAACCAGCATAAAGAGCCCATCCGGCGAGGCATACGCCCGCCAGGGGGCCTCCCCGACCTTCAGCGTCTTCACCACCCGGTCTGTCTCCGCATCGATGATCCCCACCACACCCGCATCCCCATCGGCGGCATAGATAAATTTCCCATCGAGTGTCGGCGTAGGATTGGCAATCCCCTTCAGCTCGCTCTGATACCGCTCCGGGTCCCGGATGGCGGCGCGATGGACATCGCCGATGGCCAGTCTCTTGGCCATCCGTTGGGAGGGAATTTCAATGGCCCTCACCTCGTGCGCCCCGAAATTGGAGACATAGACCTTTGAGTCTGAAGGCAACACACTGAAGCCGTGCGGCTCAAAAAATCCTGCAAATCGCTTGATCTCTTCTCCGTCTTTCAGATTGATGACCGAGACGGTCGAGTCCTTCATGTTCCCGACATAGGCGAGCCGGTCATCCAGGGTGATGTCAAAGTGCTCCGGCGCCCGGCCGGTCACGATCGTCCGTTCGATCGCCTGCGTCGCAAGATCGACGATCAAAAACCGATCCCGGCCGGTCGCGGAGACCAGGAGCTTCTTCCCATCGTTGGTCAGCATCGCCATATGGGCATCGGCAAACGCTCCCAGGGAGATCCGGCTGACGACCTGATCGGTCTTGCTGTCGATGACGGCCACATCATTGGAATCCCGGTTGGTCACAAAGACCAGGGTTTTGGGATCGTAAGCGGCCAGATTAACGGAGGCCGGTTCAGCGGCCCATCCTTCGAAGACGTTGGCAAGAACAACACAGAAACCGATGATCATCGCTATTCTTTTTTTCAACATCTTTATCCTCCCATGCAACAGGGTTAAGAATCATTCCATCGCCTCACAAACCGGACTGATAAAAAATATGCTCCTGTACCGGTTTTCCCTCCTTCAGGTGCTCTTTTAAAATTCGATCCAAAACCTCCGGGGTGACCCCGTAGTACCAGGCGCCGTCCGGTTGGATCACGACGATCGGTCCTCCCCTACAAACGGCAAAACAGCTGCAGCGGGTCCGCTTCACCCGAAATTCTCCCTCTTCCAAACCGTGTTCTTGCAGCTTCTCTCCCAGCATCTTAAAGAGGGTTTCAGACTCTCCGGAGGTGCATCGGGGTCCGGTGCAGACCAAGAGATGTTTGTGATAGGGTTTAATGGATGGCTTCTCAACCTTCATCGCTTGTTCCATAAAGACCTCCGTTTTTAAACAAACCGTTTTGTTCTCAACTCCTCATGGCTCGGCGGAACCGTTCGCATAAGGAAACCCAGCGTTGTGGGATACCGGGACTGGAACTGAAATGAAGATGAACATAACTGGCCAGGAGATGGTCATTGGAAAAACCATCTTCCCTGAATTCGGACGACTCCCCTCCACGAAACAGGTGATAGGGTTTTTCGAAAAATACCCCTCCCCGGCCTCCTCTTGGTCGGAGGGTCTCTCCCTTAGAAGGGTCTTCCACCCATTCCGAGTAGTGGAATTCATGCCCCCTCGCCCTCTCTCCTTTGCAAAGCAAGAGGGTATCCCTTTGTGCCACGACTTCCCGATACCCCAGCGCTTTTAATTTTTTCCCCATCCGAACCCGGCCCGGTAAAAGACCGGCCATGGGGAACGATTTTCCTTCCACCGTTTTGATCTCCTTCGCAAGGTACATTAGTCCGCCGCATTCTGCATATATCGGTCCTCCCTTCGCCGCAAATTTCCGAATTGACACGATCATCGTTCGGTTTTTGGACAACGATTCCGCATAGACTTCCGGATATCCACCCCCAAAATAAAGGCCGTGAAAATCCGAAGGGATTTCCAGATCACGAATCGGGGAAAAAAGGACCAATTCCGCTCCTGCTTCCTCCAATTGATCCAGGTTGTCCTGATAGTAAAAATGAAAAGCCGCATCCATGGCGATCCCGATTCTGCACCGGACCTCCCCTTTTCCTCCCTTGCTTGGCATGGAGGCCGGCGGGGGGGCATCGGTTGGATACCCCATTTGGATGATCGCATCCATATCCAAAAATGTTTCGGCCATTTCAGCAAGACGTTCACGGATAGAGGAGACCAAACTCTCGTTCGCCTGAACCAATCCCAAATGGCGATCGGGGAGAACGATCTTCTCTTCTTCCGGAAACCCGCCCAATACCTTCACTCCGCAGACGGAATGGACCGCTTCTTTCAAAATATCGAGGTGATTTTTGCTTCCAATCCGATTAAAAATAACCCCATCGATCTTTAATTCCGGGTCGAGCTTTTGACAGCCGAGGACCAGCGCCGCCGCCGTCCCGGCCAGCCCCTTTGCATCGATCACAAGGATCACAGGGATAGAAAGCCACCTCGCCATCCGGGCGGAACTGGCCTCATCGGATCTTCCGCTCAGCCCGTCAAACAGTCCCATGACCCCTTCAATCACGGAAAAATCGGCGTCATAAGAGGCTTGAGCAAAACTTCTCAGAACCTCCGATCGTCCCATCATCCAAGCATCCAGATTCCTGGAAGGACGCCCGGTCGCAACCCGATGAAAGGTCGGATCGAGGTAGTCGGGCCCGACTTTAAAGGCCTGAACACGAAGCCCTCTTCGGGTCAAGGCCTCCAGGATCGCCAGTGTCACCGTGGTCTTGCCGACCCCGCTATGCGTTCCCGCGATCAGGATCCCTTTTTTCCGCTTCATCGACAAACTTCTCACAGTCCAAGCAAACCTAAAATTCAATTCCTTTTTGGGCCTTGATTCCTTTTTTAAAAGGATGTTTGATCGCCCGCATCTCGGTGACCAGATCGGCGATCTCGATAATTTTTTCATGGGCATTCCGTCCGGTCAGGAAGACATGGAGCATCGGGGGTTTCGCCTTCAGGAAATCGAGGACCCTTTCCACTTCAAGATAGTTGTAGTGGATCACATAGTTGATCTCGTCAAAGATCACCATTTTGTATTTTCCAGTCAACGCTTCTTTGGCCCCAAACTCCCACGCTTCATGAGCCTTCCGCCGATCACGTTCCGGATTTTGGGTGTTCCAGGTAAACCCCTCGCCCATTGGAATGATCTGAAGTTGATCACCAAACCTCGTCGCCGAATCGAGTTCGCCACAGTGCCAAGCTCCCTTGATGAACTGGACCATCAAGATTTTCCAGCCATAACCGAGCGCGCGGAAGGCCGTCCCCAGCGCGGCGGTCGTCTTTCCCTTGCCCGATCCCGTATGAACGATAATCAATCCTTTTCGAGGCATTGAACTCTCCGAAGAGCCAGCCCTGCTTCAGGCCTACCCGGACGCCTTTCTGTATCCATGAGAAAACGTAGCATCATAAAGCCGGGAGCGGGTCCCTTCCGTTTCAAGAAATTTTCCGACATAGATCAATGCGGTCTTGGTGATCTTATTTTCTTTGACAAGAGCGTGAAGATTATCGA
>JACQFA010000083.1 GCA_016200255.1 Nitrospirota bacterium
GAAATTCCCGGCCGTAATCAGATTCACCTTTGCGCCGTAATCAAACTCCACGATCACGGCCGTCAACAGCACCAGCACCACCAGAGCCAGAAGCAGCGCGATTCCCTGCTCATTATTTAACGGCTCACCGATAAGAACGTTCCGCGCCATCCGATTTTTTCATTTTCAAACCGCTCATATTTCTGTTACAATGCCTTTCGATGAAACCATGGCCGCCGATCCTAAACCCGCCGCCGGGCCGCCCCGTTATCCGGATGTTGGCCCTTCTCTTCTTCCCGCTTCTGCTCATCGGCTGCGGGAATAAGAAAAACGAGGGGATCGAGGCCGTCTTTCTGGCTGATTTCTCGAATACGGGCGTCGGCGACAACGACAGCTATCCCGACGGCTTTCTTACGCCTCCCACGATCACGGTCGGGGTGAAGAGCGTCCAGTTGATCAAGGCGGACGATACCACAACCTATACCGTCTTTGACACCAAGGATGACACTCATCCGATCGTCCTGGATCTGGACACGATCACCCAGTCGGCCGATGCCAACTCCGTCTTCCCATCCGGATGCCCGTGCGATTTCAGCAAGGTTCAGGTCGAGCTGACCTATGTGGACATGCAGGTCCCAGTCTATGACGACACCGCCGCCACCGTCGCCATAAATCGGCGGTTCCGGTTCTACACCCTGGACCTGACCGATCCCGATATCGGGGTGGCGGTCAAGAAGGGCGAGGTTCTGGTCGGCGACATTTCCAACACACCGCATTTCAGCTGGATCAATACCGAGGACGGGGCCTATGTGCCGCTGACCGGGACGAGGCCGGCCTTCCCGCTTCTTGTCCCGGCCACGCGATTTCCCAACGACACCTATGGCTCCACCGTCACGATCGACCTGCCCTCGTTTCTTAAAATCCCGAGCAAACCGAAAGGCAACATCAAGGTCACGCTGACCGTCCACGCGGGTCAGATCTTCTTTTACGACGAGACGGACACCGCGCCGCCAGCCAACACCCGCTTTGACCGTTCCACGGACGGGCAGTTGAACACAAACGATCCCAATTCCCATTTCTACCCGACCGTCCCGGTGATCACGGCCGCGACGGAATAATCCATTCATCCCGGCTTCTCGTAGGTGCTCACCAGAAACGTCACGTCTAAAAACTGCGGATTGGCGTAACGCGTATGGAAATGCAGATTCTTGATCTTCAAGACATGCGGGGCCTGTTCGATCGAGGAGAGGAATCGCACGGCCTGGTCCAGCGTGACGTTTTCGATCTTCATTTCGACCGAGGTTTCGCGGTATTGATCCACCATCGCCATCGTCTGAGGCCGCATGTAGGCGATGCGGGACCGCACGTCGGCCGTGCCGGCCAGCGACTCCAGAAACGAGAGCAGGGAGAATTTTCCCTGATCGTTTTGGATGCGTTGATCCAGCGCACCGGTCTGGCTCTTGATCTGGATATACTCCCGGTTGATCTGGCCAAGCGTCACCAGGGCCTCCTCCTTCTGATGGATCAGACGGTCAAGCCCCTTCATCCGGTCTAGATACAAGGCGGCCGTGGAATAAACGCCGTAGAGCAAAAGACCGACCAGCGTGACTCCGCCGATGATGAGATAGAGCCTCTCGCGGGACGTGATGCCCTCGCGCCGGAAGCGGGCCAGAAGCGTCTGCACGAAAGCCGATCGGAGCAATGGGTTCATTTGTTTCCTCGGTCCGATTCTTTCGATGCCACGGTCATGGTCAGTCGGAAGCGCACCTTGGACTGGTCCGCGCTGACCTTCGCGTCGCTCACCGTCACGTCGCGAAACGCCCCAAACTGCCCTAACAAGGACTTGACCTTGTCCACTGATTCGAAGCTGTCCGTCTCGGCCTCCAGCCGGAGCCGTCCCGGCTCGATCACAAAATCCTGGACCTCGATCTTGACGGATGGAGGCATCCGCTGGGTCAGTTCGGCCATCAACTGCAACGGAGTCCAGTCGCTCGTTCCGAACAGCGCCACCTTCTTCTTCATTTCGGCGACGGTCGACTTGGCCTGCTGGACTTCATCCACCACGTTTTTTACGTCGGGGAACATCGTCCGGAACTGCTCCCGGACCTGGGTCTTCAAGGTTTGATATTTACCCATCTGAAGCGTGTACTTCGTATACAGATCGGCAGCCGCGACCGACGCGACCAGAAGCGCTCCGATCCAGAGATAGCGGGCGCGGGCCGATGACGCCGTCGCCTCCCGGCCGTGTGCAAACTCGCCCTTTCGAAAATTCATCCGGGACCCGCCCGTCACTCGGGCGGCCTTGAGTGCCAGTCCCAGACTGAGGGCAAAGGCCGGATCCCAGCCGGCACCGTTTCCCGATGCGATCTTGGGCGCGCGGGTCACGGCCTGGAGTCCGAGTTCGGATGCGAGATGAGATTCCAGCCCTTTAAGCTTGCTTCCACCGCCGTACAAAACGAATTCGGTCAGCGGGACGCGGCCTTCCGGCGGTTCATTCGCCTGAAAAACATGAACCGTTCGTGCCAGTTCCGATATAAACGGTTCAAGTGCCCGGCGGATCGTCTGAGAAACCCCTTTTTGATGGAGGCGGGAGATTTCTTCATCCAGCAGACCGGCCTGCCGCTTCCATTCCTCGGCCTCGGCCAGCGGGATCCCGCAGGCATCCGACAGTGCCGCCGTCACGTCCCGGCCTCCCCACAGAATCGTTCGGACAAAGGCCGTTTGTCCGTGGCGGAGGATGCAAACAACCGTTTTCGAGGCCCCGATCTCAAGCGCGGCCATGCCGCCGGCGGGATCGCCCAGAGCGGACGAATCGGGGAAGACATGGCGTACGAGATTCGTCAACGCCATCCCATCCAGTTCAACCGCCTCGGGATTGATTCCGGCACGGGACAATTGCTCCAGATAATTTTTCACCAGGCCGCGCGGGACGGCCGCCGCCAAGAGATTCGTCCTGCCCTGGGTCGCGTCGGTCACCTGGTAATCCACCACGACCTCTTCGAGCGGATAGGGAAGAAGCGCCTCGATCTCGAACGGGACCACTTTTTCGAGTTTTCGCTCATCGTTGAAGGGAAGGGTCAGCGTCCGAAGCGAAATCAGATGGGCCGGAAGAGAAACCACCACGTGATCCATTGGCAATTGGTGTTCAGCGATCCATTCCTTCAATCCCGGCACGGCCTCCCGCGCCCAGTCGAAGGGTCCCGGAGGATGGGAGATGTCCCGTTGATATCCGCCCGCCCATTCCAGCCCCATCCACCCCTTTCGAAGACAGACCGCCTTCACCGATGAGGAACCGAGATCAAGACCCAGAATCGGCTGCGCCATGATCGACTTCATGGTCTCGACCCTCCCGATGTGATCGGCAACCGGGGGGGCTCGCCGGCTCGCCGAGGGAACTCCACGGGACGTCCGGTTCCGGCCGGCTGACCCGTCTGTCCAGCAGGCAGGTCGAAACTGTCGGCTCCAATCGCCCCCATCGGCGTTCCGTTCAGATAAGGCGTCGGGCGTCGCAGGGCGCCCCGGAGCGCAAAATCCAGGTGGCCGTCTGGCGAGGCCATTGCGGACAGGAGCACCAGCGGACCGGTCGGCTTCCGGAGTGTGACGCGCGATGTAAAGTTCAAGAGGCTTTCCATAAAATCCGGCCGGAGCAGCAGGGTCCCGCTGCCCACCAGGTCAAGAGCATCCCCCTGTGCTGAAAAATTTTCAAGATGACCCATTCCGCCTTTCAAGGACAGATTTCCGTTGATCCGGGCAAACCGGGTTTCCAGGTTTTTCAATGCCACCTCTTTCGCTTCGAGCACGAGCAATCCCTGCCCCTGCAGAACATCTTCATTTATCCAGTCATGCTCGAGCCGGCTGATCCCCACCGCCCCGCTTACATCCTGCGACGGCCATCGGAATGCCGCCGCAAGTTTTCCCAGATCAAACCCCTTCCCCGTCGCCTCAAGATGATATTTCATTCCCTGGACCGTCCGACGGGCCGTCACCCGGCCGAGGGCTTCGCCGCCCAGACCCTGCAATCCAAAATCCAGATCCAACTGCCGCTGCAGGATCGACCCGACAGGCCAGCCCACCGACAGCCGGTCCGCTGTCCATAAAACCCGGGCGACCGGGCCGGGCCGCCTGACCGTCACGCCGCTCCAAACCAGCCGGAACGGGAACTGGATATGACTCTTCTGGACTGAAATCTCAAGGGCCGTGGCTCGCTCGATCTTGACCCGGATCCAGTCCGACAGTTGCTGCCAGGGAAAGGTCACATACACAAAGACCGTAATGGCGATCACGGCCGCAGTGACGTAGCCGATCACCGTAATCAAACCGGCCCGATGACGACTCGCCCATTGGAATAATCCCACGGGCGTCACATCCGGCCTAGGGGGATGTCGGTCTGTGTGATGAAACGACGCTCACGGCCGGTATAATCTTTCATAAGGATCTGGATTTCAACCGCCTTCGGAAGTTTCCTCCGATCCGCGGCGCTCCATTCATCCGACCATTCCTTCCCGTCGAAGTATCGAAAATTCAACCCGACCACCCGCTCGGCCAGATCATACCGTTCCAGGCTGTTCTCCGACAGACTGAGGGTGTTGGTCTCTTCCGTGTGCATCAGGTCGGCCATTTCGGTTTCCGGAACCGGTACCAGTTCATACGCCAGGACCGACACAAGCGGGTCGGTCATCCCCTCGGCGACACGGGCATGGGAGAGCGCCGTGAACTGGAGCGTATCCGAAGACCCGGTCGCGCTCAGTCCGTCCTGTCCGAGGAACACAAACGGCGTGGAGCCCGGCGGATTGCCCTGGGGACGCCAGTAGGCCGATTTCAGTTCATTCGCCATGATCGACATGCTGATCCGGGCCATCTGGTCCAGTTCGCTCTCCTCGTCCGTCTGTTGCGTGGATCGGAGCACCGCGTTGAACGTCTCATACAACAGCGTCACGAGCACCGCAACGATCCCCAGCGCAACCAGGAGCTCAATCAGCGTGAATCCCCTTTGACCCCTCACTATTTTTCTTCCATCACAAACGTAACCAGCGCCACCGAGTTTCGATGTTCCCCGTCTTTCCAGCCCACGTCGATCTTGACCTCGTGGGCATAATCAAACGGGGTCGAACTGACGGTCTCGATCCAGTCGAAGGTATCGTCCGGTTCCGGAAATGTTCCGTTTGAAACACCCATATCGGGAAAACCGGCCATTTCGACTTCCGAAATCTTCTGCTGTGCCAGCAGCGTGGCCCGCGTCAGGTAACGCGCCTCCTGATGCTGGAGAATGTCGCGGTTGCGAAGCCCCAGAAGGACCACGAAGGTCACGGCCAGGATCGAGAGCGCAATCATTACCTCCAAAAGGGTAAAGCCGGGTTCTGAGTCAACCCTTTTTTCCACTCTCTTCCAGATATCCTTCATAGACCTTGACCCGTCCCGTCATCGGATTGACCACCAATGTCAGGACGTTTTTATCCTCGTCCGTCAAATGCAGCGTCGTCTTATCCACTCGCCCTACGGGATAGAAATCGGTATAGGCCTCACCCTCCGTCACTTTGCCCTGGTGCAGCGTGTCCGCGTCGACAAACTGGATCGCCCTCGGCAAAGTCGTGCGCGTCAAAACGGAGGCGTCTACGGAGGTGAACTCGCCCTCTCCGGATCGGACCGTCGCCCAGTACTGGTGCTCCTTCAGATCATAATTGAGACGGTAGACCCGTTTGGTGGACGCGGCGCGATTCGAAAGAAAATAGACCGTGCGAACCAGATGACGGGCCGACAGCTTTAAATCGCTGCTGCCCAGACTGCGGATCACCGGAAACGCCAGGGCCGTCACCACGCTGAGGATCAGGAGCACGACGGCCAGTTCGAGAAAGGTGAAACCTTTGCTATTCCATATTCCAGTTCTCGACATCGGCATCCTTCCCCTCGCCGCCCGGCTCTCCATCGCCCGCATAACTGATCAGGTCGAAATCTCCGTGACCGCCCGGACTGATATAGACATACTCATGGCTCCAGGGATCCTTCGGCAGCTTGGGCAGATATCCGCCCTCCCGCCAGTGCTGAGGGATCGCGCCGATCGTGGGCTTCGTGACCAGGGCCGGCAGGCCCTGTTCCGTCGAGGGATAAAAGCCGTTATCCAGTTTGTACAGGTGCAGACCTTCCTCGATATTCTTGATCTGGACCTTGGCCGCCGTCCGGCGTGCCTCATCCGTCCTGCCCATGATTTTGGGAACGACGATTCCGGCCAGCAATGCCAGGATGAAGACGACCACCATGATCTCGATCAACGTAAATCCGGATTCCCGTTGCCGCATTTTCACCTCACAATTTGACTCAGTTCAAAAATCGGAAGAAGAATGGCCATCACGATAAATCCGATGATCGCCCCCATTACCAGTATCATCACCGGCGTGAGGAGGGCCGTCAGCGTGCTGATGATGGCCTCCACCTCGTTATCATAGGCCTCGGACACCTTGACCAGCATCGGCTCCAGCTCGCCGCTTTTTTCTCCAACCGCGATCATGTGGGTCACGAGCGGGGGAAACATCCCGCTTTTCCGGAGCGGCGCGGCCAGGCTCTGCCCCTCGCCGATGTTCTGCCGCGCACGGTCGATCGCCTCGGCCAGCACCGTGTTCTGAACCACGTTTCGGACCACATCCAGAGCCTGAAGCAGCGGCACGCCTCCGGTGAGCAGCGTACTGAGCGTCCGGGTAAAGCGCGAAATCGCCACCATCAGGATGACGCGGCCCATGATCGGGACCCGAAGAAGAAACCGATCGAATTTCACCCGGCCCCCGGGTGTCTTGATGTATTGCTGAAATCCGAACAGACCGAACAATCCGGCCACCAGAACAACCCACCAGTATTGATTCAGAAAATGGCTCACCGCAATCAGAACGACGGTCGGCCAGGGTAGAACCTGATGCACCTCCTCAAAGATCAGTGTGATTTTGGGAACGATAAAGGTGACCAGTCCGAGCAGGATCAGTCCGCCGATGATTACCATGAAAATAGGATAGGTCAGCGTGGCGATGAGCTGGTTGCGGAGCTTGACCTGATATTCGAGATAATCGGCCAGCCGGAGAAGCATGCCGTCCAGGGTGCCGCTGGCCTCGCCGGCCTTGACCATGTTGATGTAAATTTCCGAAAAAACGGACGGGTATTGCGATAGCGACGCCGCCAGAGAACTGCCCTCTTTGACCCGCTCACGGACGCTCGCCACGATCCGTTTCAACTCGCCCTTCTCCAGTTGATCCATCAGGGCCGAAAGGGCCTCCATCAACGGGAGCTTCGCGGCGGTCAGGGTGGCGAGGTGGCGGGTCATGAGCGCAACCTCCATCAGCCCGGCTCGCTGCGACACCTGAATCTTCGACAACCAGGAACCCACCGAACTGGATCGTTCCTCCCGTTCCGCCGAACTGAAACCGTACGTCGCCTCGCCGGCGCCTTCCACGACATCGGTGGGATAGACACCGGACTGGCGCAGTTTGACGCGCGCCGTCTTCGGACTGTCCGCGTCAATGATGCCGGAGACGTCCCGACCTTCGGTCGTCAGACCTTTATATTCATAAACCGGCATCGCCCGCTACTCCATCACCATGTCTTCCTGCGTCACTCTCAGAATTTCTTCCATCGTGGTAATGCCGTTGACCACTTTTCGCGCGCCGTCGTCCCGCAGCGTTCGCATCCCTTTTTCGATCGCCCGGGTCTTGATCCGGCCGGAGTCCGTCTTGCTTAATATCATCTGTCGGATCTCTTCGTCGATCAACAGAATCTCGTAGATACCGGTCCGGCTGTGGTAACCGGTCCGTCTGCATTCCGGGCACCCGACCGCGCGGTAGAAGGTCGGCCGAATCGTTTCGGTCTTAAAACCCAGCTTGGCCAGTTCTTCCGGCGTGGGTGTATAGGCCTGCCGGCAGTGGGGACAGATGCACCGCACCAGACGTTGCGCGATGATCGCCACCACGGCGGAGGCCACGAGGAAGGGCTCGATTCCCATATCCACCAGCCGGGCGACGGCGCCCGAGGTATCGTTGGTATGGAGCGTCGAGAAGACGAGGTGGCCGGTCAACGAGGCATGGATCGCGATCTCGGCCGTCTCGGCATCCCGGATTTCGCCCACCATGATCACGTCCGGATCCTGACGTAGAATCGACCGGAGGCCGTTGGCAAAGGTCAGGTTGATCTTGGGATTGACCTGCATCTGCCCGATGCCCTTCAACTGGTACTCGATCGGATCCTCGATCGTGATGATATTTTTATCGGGAGAATTGATCCGGTTCAGCCCCGCGTACAGCGTCGTGGTCTTCCCGCTTCCGGTCGGCCCGGTCACGAGCACGATGCCGTGGCTGAATTGAATCAGATGCAACATCGTCTGCCGCTCTTCGGCCGTCAGACCGATGTCCTCCAGGTTCAACAGACTGGTGCTCTTGTCGAGAAGCCTCATCACCACCCGCTCGCCGTGAGCCGTGGGAATCACCGAGACACGGATGTCGACATCCCGTCCGGCAATTTTGATTCCGATCCGGCCGTCCTGGGGCAGCCGTTTCTCAGCGATGTTCAAACCGGCCATGATCTTGATCCGCGAGATGATGCTGGACTGGAATCGTTTGGGCGGCGAGAGGATCTTGTACATGATGCCGTCGATCCGGTACCGGATCTCGAGATCCCGTTCAAACGGCTCGATATGAATGTCGCTTGCACGGTCCTTGACCGCCTGGAACATCGTCGAATTCACCAGCCGGATGATCGGCGCCTCATCGGTCGCCTCCAAGAGATCCACGGGCTCCTGAAGCTCGCTGGCCAGAAGATCCAGGCTCTCGGCGCTCAAGTCTTCGATCACCTGCTGTGCCGTATCCGAGGCGCGGTCGTAAACCTGATTGATACAGTTCAAGATCGCCTTGGCCGGAACCAGAACGGCCCGGACATCACGTCCGAGCAGCGCCCGGGTGTCGTCCAGCGCAGCCAGATGGAGCGGGTTGGCCGCAGCCGTCATCACATGGCCGTTCTCCTCACGGATCGGAAGAATTTCGTATCGCTTTGCAAACCCGATCGGTATTTTAGCAAGGAGAACCGGATCGACCTGGGCCGGAAGAAGATCGGGAAGATAAAGAAGATGGAACTGCAGGCTCAGGGCCTCCAGAACCTCCCCTTCCTTCGCCGCACGCATCTGGATCAGGACCTCTCCGAGTCGTCCCCCCTTTTCCTTCTGAAGGACCAAGGCCCCGCGGATCTGTTCGGCTGAAACGGCAAACTTGTCTTGAAGGATCTGACCGATACGCTGCCACGGGCTGGACATGGAAAAAACTACCTCTTGTCCTGCGGAGGGTTGATGCTGTTCAGAAATTGAATGTTCGGTGCCTGCTCTTTCAAAGTCCCTTCCGATATGGTCCGTCTCATGATATCGCTCTTTTGCTGCAGCAACACATCCAGGTCCCGGTTTTCATGCACGATACGAGGCGTCAGAAAGATGAGGAGATTCGTCTTGATCACCCGATTGGACCGAAACTTAAAAAACCAGCCGAGCAGCGGGATGTCCCCCAACAACGGTATCTTCCGCTCAACCCGGGTCACGTCGTCCCGCATCAATCCCCCGATCACGACCGTTTGATTATCGGCCACGATGACTGTCGTCGTGGCCTCCCGCTTGTTCGTGGTCGGCCCCAGCTCGATTAAAACCGGCTGCGGCGTGTCGAGCAGACTCGAGATCTCCTGGCGGACATCCATGCGGACACGATCCCCCTCCAGAATTTCCGGCGTCAGCTCCAAGGTCACGCCGACGTCCTGGCGTTGAATCTGCCGCTGGGTCAAGCCGCCCGTGGTCTGGCTGCTGCCGGTCACAAACGGAACGTTCTGGGCCACCACGATCTTGGCCTTCTGGTTATTGGTCGTCAAAATCTGGGGTGTGGACAAGACATTGACATCCGACGCGCTCTGCAACGCCTTGAGAAGCACCTTGATATTGACGGTGCTGACGCCGATATTGATTCCTGTGATATTCGTCAGGCCTGCGATATCCTCCGGCGCCTGGTTGAACCCGCCATAGGCCGTCACCTGCTGGTTGCTCGATTGGTAGCCTGACACCACCCCCAGCTCTGTTCCCAGCTCCTTTAGTTTGTCCTGGCTCACCTCCATGATCACGGCCTCGACGTAAACCTGGCGGCGCCTGACGTCAATTTTTTTGATCACGTCTTTGAGCATTTCATAATCTCGGTTTGACGCCGTAATCAACAGAGCGTTCGTCGCCTTGTCCGGAATGATCTGGAGCGTACCCTCGAACTCCCCCTGGGCCTTGATGACCGGCCGGCCTGCGGCAGGCGGCCCGCCCGTTCGGGTCACAAGGCTGGTCAGCAGTTTCGCCGCCTCTTCGGCATTGGCGTTCTCAAGATAGTAAACATTGATGTTCCGTTCCGGTGGGACATCCGACGCCGGAAGGATCTGGACCATATCCCCCGTTGTGACGGCCGCGAGTCCCTTGATGTCCAGAACGGACAGGAAAACCGGGTAGACCTTGTCCACGGAGATTTTCGTGGGCGAATAGATCGTGACCTTCCCCCGCACGCGTTCGTCAATGATGAAATTCTTGCCGATGATCTCGCTGACGAACTTCACAAAAACCGGCAGGTCGACGTTATTGAAATCCAGCGTGATCATCCGTTCCTTGACAGGCTTGGGCAGTTCTCTGGGCAGTTCCGACGTTGGGGGTGGTAGAGGCTGGGCCGCCGGTGCGTCTTGCTTCTGAATTTCGGGCGCTTCCGGCACCTGGGCGACAATCGGTCGGGGTGTCGTCAAAAAAAACAGGCCGACGAACAGCCCGAGAAGCAGTGAGACGATTTTCTGGGGCGGCATACACCTCCCCGGCTGGAACGTTCGGACTTGTCCCGGACAACCGGATGGTCTCGAACGGCCCAACAACCGATTAACGAATTTCATAGGAGAACGACTCTTTTTGGTTGTTCCGAACCAGATCCATAGTAATATTGGATTCGTCCTTGAGTTGGTTGAAGACCTGCATAAAGGTCTGGGGATCCTTCACCTCGACCCCATTGATGCGCTGAATCACATCCCCGCTGCGTAGCCCGATCCGCTCATAAAAACTTGCGGGCGAGATCGAAACAACCCGGAAACCGTCGTTTTTACCATCCGGGCTTAAGTTCGGCACCACACGGGCCTTCGTTAGAAGCTGCGGAAGATTCTCAAGCGCAGCCGTCACTTCCTGTTTGTCCAGAACCCAGCTGTTCTGACCGGACGGCCGGGGAGCCGCGGTTGAAGCCGGCGTTGTTACTTGAGGCGCCGGCTGACCGGGGGCGCCTTCTTCCTGAACCGTCAAGGTCTCCCGGATCGTCCCACGTAAAAACGTGACCTCGTTGCGGGCAACCTCGACCAGCCTGGCATCCGTTCCGATGATATCCTCGATATGGTACAGCCGTTGTTCCTTCGTCCCTATGTCCTCGATCACGGCCATCGATTCATCCGAATCCCCGACGATCGTCCCGACCAGCCGGACACGGAGCGGAGGGAGTTGAACCGGCGGTGCCATCTCCTCTGGAGAGGCAATGGCGGCGGACGGTTTGATTCCAAAGATATTCCGATCCACAATGGACGAATAAATCTCGGCCATCGGTTTCACCTGTGCCTCGGGTGTGGCGGCCCACTCCACCGAAGCCGAACGGGCCGGCAGTTCCAATTGTCGTCCGATAAACAGACTCACCAGGTCGGCCACAAAATAACTGAAGCCCAACAGGAACAGGACATTCAAAGTCCAAAGATATCGTTTCATGGTGAGCGCCTCCAAATTACCTGCAATGTCGTGGTCTCGCTTTTATCCCCAAACCTCTATAATTATAGACGCTTTCTTAAGAAAGTTCAAATAATAACGTCTCATAGGTCACCCATTTGGAGTCCCGGGGTTTCCTTGAACATCACCTTCGACAGGGTGAGATAGCTTTCAAGATTGAAGACACCATTGTCCTTGATCCCATATTTCTGTTGAAAGAAACGTATTGCCCTTTTGGTGTTGGAACCCAGAACGCCATCCGCCCTTCCAACATATAACCCCTGAAGCCTCAGGGCCTTCTGAATCGTCTTGACGGAAGGATCGACTCCTTTCGGTTTCAACGGAAGGGCAATTCCGGGAAGTCGTTTCCAATAGACCGTCGCGTCTTC